>CAZLRE010000298.1:0-2485 GCA_964561885.1 uncultured Planctomycetales bacterium
GTTACGAAACTGCAGGTCTTCATAAAACGTGTATCCGATGCCCATGGCTAGCGAACCTTCGATCTGAGCCTCAACGGACTGAGGATTGATCGCCTTGCCGATGTCATGCGCGTCCCACATTTTGATGATCTTAACCTCCCCGGTCTCGGTATTGACCTCGACCTCGGCCACCTGCGCTTCAAAACCGTAACTGCCGGAAACATTGCCTTCTCCGGTCCTGAAATCGATCGGCGTTGTTTTCGGATTATAACTGCCGCGGCCGATGATCTGCTTTCCATAATTGAACGAATAACAAAGATTAAGCGCGGCATCAAAGGTCATGAGATTGGATTTATCCGATAGGCGGATGACTTTCTCGGAAATGATATCCAAGTCTGAAATATCGATCTTGTGTTCCTGCGCGACCACTTCTAAAATTTGCATTTTCGCATCTTTGCCGGCACGCAAGGCGGCGTTGCCTGAAATGAATGTCACCCGGCTGGCAAAACTTCCGGTGTCAAAAGGCGTTATCTCGGTGTCTCCGGATTTACACTTGATGCGCTCATACTTCACGCCGAGGGCTTGGGCGGCGATCTGTGAAAGCGCAGTGTTCGAACCCTGGCCGGTATCCGCCGCTCCAGTGAACAGATAAACCGACCCATCTTCTTCGATCTTAACGATGGCGCCCGCGGATTCGTGCGACTTATACATTTTGGAACCCATGACATCCGCGGCAATACCAATGCCAATGCCTCGACATAAAACACCTTGTTTGTAATAATCTTTATTGCCTCGTTTGGCCTTCCATTCGGAAGCTTCGGCCGCCTTTTCGATACATTCGCGCAAACCGTTGGTGGTCAGATACATTTTATTGACCGTCACCATATTAGGTGTCGTGATATTGCGCATACGGAATTCGACCGGATCAAGCCCCAGATCTTTGGCCATAAGATCCATGTGGGATTCAATGGCCCATCCGGATTGGACACCGCCGAACCCGCGCATCGCACCGCTGATAGGAGTATTTGTATAGACCCGGAAACCGGACATACGAAAATGCTGGATCTTATAGACCATGAAAATGCGCATGATCGCGGCCGCCATAACGGTCGGGCCATAACTGCAATACGCACCCCCGTCAGCGATCACCTCACCGGTGATGGCAGTCAATATGCCGTCTTTGTTGACACCGGATTTAATGGTGTAATGCATGCCGTGTTTACGGCGGGAAAATGAGAATTCCTCTTCTCGGTTATAACAGATCTTAACTGGAAGCCCCCCTGCTTTCTTGGATAACAAGCACGCGGCAAAATCCATGGGCAGCATTTCCAATTTTCCGCCAAAACCGCCGCCGACGGCGAGCTTAATGACACGCACGTCATTGAGGTCCATTTTCATGGTCTTGGCCAATGCCTCGCGGCACTTTAACGGTGCCTGGCTGGATGACCACAGCGTGATCTTATTGGTGAACGTCTCCCACTGTCCGATGCAGACGTGCGGCTCCAGGGCAGCCATGGCCGCAGCAGAGGCATAAAACTTGTCTTCACGGACATGGAACGATTCTTTGAACGCGCGGTCGGGATTGCCGAAATTGACCGGCAAAATGACCCCGATATTGTTCATGGCTTCATGGATCTGCGGTGCGCCGGGTTTCATGGCTTCCAGAACATCGGTCACCGAAGGCAAGACATCATACTTCACATCAATAAGCTTCAAAGCCGCAAGCGCGGTTTCCTCATCGACCGCCGCGATCGCCCCGATCTCATCGCCGATATAACGGACCTTCTCGCTTTCAATGGCCATTTGATCCACGGTATGCGGAAAGAAATATTCATTGGACCCGTATTTGATGTTATGAGTGTCCTTGGCGGTTATGATGGCCCTCACACCCGGCAGCTGTTCAGCCTTGGATGTATCGATGCTGATAATGCGCGCATGCGGATGTTCGCTGCGGATCATTTTGCCAATGAGCATATTGGGAAAGCTCACATCAAAGACATATTTTGTCTGACCGGTGACGATGCCCCTCCCGTCGATGCGTGGAACGCTTTTACCGACAGGGTCAAGATTGATCTTAGTGTTTGATGAATTAACGCTCACACTCATGTTATTATTGAGCCCCGTTTTTGGCGCCGCCTGAGGTCTTGACGTACTCTTCGTATGTCAAACCTTGGTTGATGACGGCGAGTTTTTCCCGCGATGCCAGTTGGGTTTCACCGACGTCTTGCCGTCCCGTTTTCATGGCTTCGCCAGCTTTTTTAACGGCATCAAATATTTTCGGATATCCGGCGCAGCGGCAAATGTTGCCGTCCAGGGCATATTCAATGTCTTCCTGGGACGGCTGAACGTTTACTTCTAATAGAGCCTTGGCCGACATGATCATGCCCGGGATGCAAAAACCGCATTGAACAGCGCCGTAATCCAAAAACGCCTGCTGGACCGGATGAAGTTTATCCCCTTCGGCCAGACCTTCGATCGTCACAATATCATCACCCTCGACGTCGCA
>CAZLRE010000299.1:0-2457 GCA_964561885.1 uncultured Planctomycetales bacterium
AAATATTCGTTTGAGGAATGGGCGGCCGTTCCTCTGGTCTTTTTAACGGCATGGCACATGCTGATTACGCGAGGGCAACTCAAACCAGGTGAAAATGTATTGATCCATGCGGCTGGGAGCGGCATTGGAAGCGCCGCCATCCAGATTGCCCGTCTGGCCGGCGCAAACGTGATTACCACTGCCCGGGGGAAGGAAAAATTGGAAAAGGCGAAACAATTGGGTGCTGACCAGGTTATAGACTATTCGAAAGAGAATTATGCAGAAAGGGTAAAGGGAATAACGAATAATAAAGGGGCGGACCTTATCTTTGAACATATCGGGCCTGATACCTGGGAAAAAAATCTTCAATGCCTTGCCAAGGGCGGACGGATGGTAGTGTGCGGGGCGACGAGTGGGCCGCAGGTGGCAGTGGAACTCCGGTTATTATACATGAAACAGCATGCGATTATGGGTTGTTACATGGGCAGCAAGAAGGAACTTCTGGACGTATTAAGCCTTGTGGAATTGGGAAAGTTAAGACCTGTTATTGACAGTACATTCCCCTTGAAAGATGCCTCAGCCGCACAGCAGAAGATGTTAAACAGGGAAAATTTTGGAAAGATTGTTTTAAAAATTTAAGCAATTATGACAATATCGTCCGCGTGCCTGGTAGCTTTTCCGTGAGCAGTAAACCTACGTTTATCAGGTTTTTTGTGCTCGAAACAATTCGGCTCACATAATTCAGAATCACCCTTTGCGCCAGGGAACGGATACGCTCCCTGCCTATAAAGGCGCTGCCTTTCGCATCGGATTTGGTTCGTCTTTAAGCTGGTTGTCTGCGCAAACAAGGGCAAGGCATGTAACGCCGCCTCTTGAAACAGAATTGCATCTGTTAACCCCGTAAAGGACTCATACCTGTTAGATCAAATGTTTTGCAGGCTTGCACAACCTCAACTGCCCCGCATTGTCTTCACATCGACTCCACAATGCGGCGTTCCATATAAGCAAAGAAGGGGTTATAGCGGAGACGCATCAATTGATCAACCGGGACTTCTAAAACCCCTTTTTCTCCCCGTGGTTCAGCCATTCCCAAAACGAAAGCCCCCTTCTTTTTTAAATCCTCCCTTTCGCCATAAAGGGGGTCATCAGGAGAAAATGGAACCGCCACATGTGACAGGGAATAAATCCCTCTGGGCCACTCGAGATTCAAGGGTTCCTGGGTAACAGCATCAGAACATGCAGTCCGCGTCTCGGCAACGATCCGCAAAGTGTCTGATGCCTGGTTTGTGACAAGCGTCCATGCATAAGGAAGATCGGATGCTTCTTTGAGATTGCCTAAAAAAGCGTCATGGCGGTCTTTGATAAATGATTCTAACGCAGAAAATCGATTCACATCAAAAAGGACGAGTTCGTGCCCGTTTGGTTTGAGCTGATTATACAGATGTGTCACCAGCGAAGGGGTAAGAACCGTGGAATCAACCACGGAAGAAAACGTCTGAATAGGCGGAAGTTGTTCCAGTTTTTTATTCTTCTTCAGATGGTCGATCAATTTTTGCGTCACCCGTGTCAACTGATACAGTTGATGGCCAGCAATTTTGGGAAACGAATTGTACTTGAACGGGTCATACTCCGGAGCGATGGACTCCCACGCAATTTTTTCAAAGTATGGGATAAAGCTCAGCACCCTGTGCAAACCAGAGAATGCGGCAAACCGGGTAATACCAATGGCCGGTGAGAAAAGAAATAATTTTTGTGGCTTCATCGGCGATTCGTTATTGACCATGTTCAGCGCGTAATAAACAGCGATCAACCCTCCGTTGGAATAACCGCCGAGTAAAAATGGCGCATCGGAGCCTATTACAGAACGAACATGATGCGCCGCTAAATCCGTCGCCGCCACCCAGTCCTTCCACGCAGTATTCTTCAACATTCCCGGTATTGTCCCATGTCCCGGTAACCGTGGAACCAGGACATAATACCCTTGCCGGTAAAAAATATGCGCCAGCGCTCTCATGGAGTAGGGACCGTCCGATAATCCATGTAAAAGGAGAACGCCACCTTTTGGATGCTCAGAATGGAGTTCAAAAGTCCTGTTCCAGTTCTTTTCCTGACGGTCAGGATGGCAAAATGATTCTGTGTAGTACCTGTTAAAGACATGTTGATCATTTACGGCGATCTGTTGATAAACGGACCGGCTTAAATCCGCAAAGAGCCTATCTTCCCGTTTGAGATAGTCCACAAACGTGAAGCCAGGTTCCATGTCACTGGCTTTAAATTCAGGAGACAGGCGGGCGGTATGCCAGATCTTCAAATCCGGCATGCGCCTGGCATCAAAACCGCGAATCAGGATGATCGTGAAGATAACTGCCACCAGACATCCCGTAAGCGTTATGATCCATGAGAGAATTCGTTTGCCAAATGTAATCATGTTCATATTCGTCCTCCAAAAATTAAATCTCCTGGATTGACTCTGAATAA
>CAZLRE010000300.1:0-2457 GCA_964561885.1 uncultured Planctomycetales bacterium
CAGTCAAATGCTCTGCCTCTGAGCTAGCAGCCCTCTTATCTGTTTTTCTAATCGCTGGGAAGAGGACATTGCGGCCTGGCGCGCAGCCGCTAAAGCGGGAAAAGACAGCCCGAACCCGCCGGACCCGGACAATCCTTACCGCTGGTATGACTATGTATCCAATGCGGAACGCGCCGCGATCAACAAAAAGCACCTGGATTTTAACAATAAACTTATGAAAGAGTGCGCGGACAAAGGCAAGATGGGTTCGCCGATGGGCAAGAAGATCAGAAATTAAAAGTTCCGTAAACTACAGCACAAGGAGACAGGATTATGACCCAAGACCTCGGAAAAACATCCACCGGATTACAGCCGAACGTGGCTGCTTTATTAAGTTATCTCGCCGGATTCGTCACCGGGATCATTTTCTTTGTGATCGAAAAGGATAACAAGTTCGTGCGTTTTCATGCCTTTCAGTCGCTTGTCTTGTTCGGCGGGTTGTTTGTCGTGCAGATGGTATTGGTGTTTACCATCGTGCTCATTATCCTGGTCCCGATCCTGAACATCGCGACCTTGATCCTCTGGGTGGTGCTTATGATCAAGGCCTATAATGGTGAAATGTTCAAACTGCCTGTGATCGGCGATATGGCTGAGAAAAACGCTTAATCATTCTTTTCCGCCCCCTGCCTTCGGGCGGGGGCGGTCTTTGAATTTAAAGAAAGAACGCTGATGATGGAACGGCAACGTTTGGTTGTTATTCTGGTAGTGCTGATCATTTTTGCGCCGCCTTGTTTCGCGGAATCCCAATGGTTCAAAAAGGCCGGTGAGTTCGCGGACAGTCAGATGAACAAGGCCAAGAATGTCAGTTTAAGCGACACCAAGATCGGGGAAGGGTTGAAGGAAGCGCTCAAGGTCGGCATCGACAACGCGATCAAGCTGACCGGCAAGACCGACGGATATTTTGCCAATGATCTCATCAGGATCGCCATGCCCCAGAAATTGCAGATGATCGAAAAGCCCCTGCGCACCCTGGGTTTGGGCAAGCAGATCGATGAATTCATTCTGTCCATGAACCGGGCGGCCGAAAAAGCCGCGCCGTCCGCCCGCGATATTTTTATCGATGCCATCACAAGCGTGACCATCAAAGATGTTCAGGGGCTCTACAGCGGCGGCCCTAGCGCGGCCACGGATTTTCTCAGGGCCAAGACATTCAACAAGCTCAAAGGTCAATTCGCCCCCATCGTGACCAAGGCCCTCAAGGACTATGATGTGACCAAGAAATACCAGGACATCGTGGGGCGGTATCAGCAGATCCCGTTCGCCCAGAAATTTCCGGCGCCGTCCATTGAAGATTACGTTGTGACCAGATCGTTGGACGGGTTGTTCGTTGTGCTGGCACAGGAAGAGGCCAAGATCCGCCAGGACCCGGCCGCCCGCACCACGGACCTGCTCAAAGAGATCTTTAAATAAGGAGCATGAATCCTTGTCCGATGACGGGACAGGGGATGTTGCTCTTGAACGCTAGACATGTTATTCTTAGTCATCCTAATATTCATACTCACTTCGTTGTTCCAGCTTATTAGTCTTGAAACCCATAGATCGGCCAGGAATTCTAACCAAAACTCAAAATGAGGCATTCCTATGTTTTTATCGGTGAGACAGCGGTTTAACACAAAGGCCAGCAGGTTTTTCTCGTTTATATTGCTAATGTGTTTTCTCGGGAATAGCGCATTACCCAGTTTAAGTTTTGCCCAGGCCGTTTTGAACCTGCCGGCGGTCGGCACCATGGTCCATGTCAGCGAACCTTTTACACCCGCCCTGATCAAAGGTCTTCAGCTTGATATCAAAAATCCGCTCAAATTCAATTTCATCATCGACACCGGCGATTCCAAGTTAACCGGGGAAGAACTTAAACGTGAATCCAATAAACTGATCCGCTATTTTCTTTCCGCCCTGACCGTCCCTGACGAAGAACTTTGGGTCAACCTTTCCCCGGTCGAAAAGGACCGCATCGCTGCCGACGGACTTGCGGCAACAGAAATGGGCCGCGACATGCTGGCGCAGGATTATATCCTTAAGCAGATCACCGCCTCTCTTGTTTATCCGGAAGGGGACCTGGGAAAAAAGTTCTGGGCCAAAGTCAGGCAGATATCCCAGGAGAGATTCGGCACCACCGACGTTCCGGTCGATACGTTCAACAAAGTCTGGATCGTGCCCCAACAGGCGCTCATTTATGAACACAATGGCACGGCATTTGTCATTGAGAACCGTTTGAAGGTGATGCTGGAGGAAGATTACTTAACGTTGGAGCATGGGATCCCAGGATCCCAGAGTTCCAGTGGCCCAGGAAACTCTGGGGATCTGGGGGCAGGTGAACTGGGGGACCATCGTAAACGCGATGTCAACTCTCTTGGTTCCCAGATCGTGCGTGAGATCGTGCTTCCTGAACTTGAAAAAGACGTCAACACGGGGAAAAAC
>CAZLRE010000301.1:0-2453 GCA_964561885.1 uncultured Planctomycetales bacterium
CAATGCCTCAAGCACATCCTGCGAAGGCAAACCGTTTGGGTCGCCAGCCGCCACACTCAACACCACCAACTGCGGACTCAAATTTTCAAAAATATCAACAGGGTTCGACGGTGCGTAACCCGAATCTGCCAGCAACAGCACATCCACCTTGCCAATCACATTCCCGAACTCAAGCGACTCAAGAGTCCCTTCGCCGACGCCAATGGGAAGCAACGCGCGGAAATTTCCACTTTGGATGAGAAGCACGCTTCCTCTCGTACCTGCGGCCTGAATCTCGATAAATGAGTTTTCTCCCAGCTCAAGCCTTTGTCCCGCTTCCGCGCGGGCGACGGGGATTCCCTGTTCGGCGAAATATTTATCCAGCAATTGCGCGGAGAATGAGCCTTGCACATTTCCGCTCCACAGCACGTTTTCAGGTTCGTATCTTTCCACAATGCGCGGAAGCGCTGAGAGTTGTTCTTCATCCGTGGATGCGATGATGAGCCAGTCCAATTTGCGGGAGAAGAAGGGAAGTCTGCGTCCGAGTTCATCGGAGAGTTCCGAGGCGCTCGCTCCGCCGTTGACGAGGATGTTGCGTCCTTCGGGTGTTTGGATGAGAACTGCGTTTGCTGAACCTGCTTCAAGAAATGTAACGTGAAAACGTCCATCCCCTGATTGCGAGGCGGCAGTCCAAGTCAACATCATGCAGATGAAAATAAGGGAAAAGGAAACGGTCCATGCGGCGGCGCGGAGCGAAGATGCCGCAGAGTTGAACCATGCCTGGATGGCAGACCAATTCAAAGTTACAGCAAGAAGCGTGATATACGTCGAATAAATAAGCCAGAGAGGAACATCCCCCAAAACAATGACGCCATTTGGCACTTTGTCAAAAAATTCCACAACGCGGATGGTGTAGCCCGCAAACGGCCATGCGATCCACCCAAGCAACTGACCCAACGGATAAATGATGAGGCTGGTAAAAACGGCCACCCCGCCAAGGATCATCACCGCCGGCTGCACAGGCAGGATGAATGGATTGGCGATGAACGAGATGAGGGAGATGCGGTTGAAATAATATGCCATAAGCGGAATGGTCATAACCTGTGCGGCAAGGGTGAGGATGACATTTTCGTTGAGAATTTTCACGATGGCACTGTTATCCTGTTTGGAAATTTTTGAAATGAGGTTCGCTGTGTAATTTGAAAACGGTTCGGCATAAAGGATGAGTCCCAGTGTGGCAAAGAAGGAAAGTTGAAAGCCGATATCCCAAAGTACGAGCGGGTTGATAAGCGCCATGACCGCCGCAACAAAAAATAACGACCCGACCATCCATTGCTTTCGTCCAAGCAGCACAGCCACCATCGACATGCTGCCCATGATCGCGGCGCGCAGAACGGCTGCATCACCGCCCACAAGAAAAGCATAAAGAAAAACGGCCACAATTGCAACCAGCGCGCCCCATTTTTCGCCGAGGATATTTCTGAAGGCTAAATGAAACAGCCCGGCTATGATGGCGATATTAAAACCCGAGATGGCAATGATGTGCGCTGTGCCTGTATTTTTGAAGGCGTCCTGCAATTTGCGCGAGAGGCCCGTATCCACGCCAAAGAGGATGCCCGCAAAAAGCGAGGCTTCGGGGTCTTGAAAAATACGATATGTGTTTTCGAGCAGTTTTGCTTTCAACTTGAATACCGGAACGAAAAAGATGTTGCCGCCGTTACCCGGCAGACGGGTCACTTCGGCAATCGTCATGTACGAATACACGCCGGAACGGGCAAGATAATCACGATACGAGAATTCTTCGTTCTCCGGCGGCGTCTTCAACTGTCCGCGCACACGGACTCTTTCTCCGTATTCATATTCTTCATTTGCAGCCACACGCACAAGGATCTCACCCGAGACGGGCATATCGCCGCTGCCGGTATCCACCGCTTCCACTTTGAGTTTCAGGTTGGTGTAGCTGTCTCGATAATCTGGCGGTTCTGAGAGGGAACCTGTGATTAGCAATTCGTAATTGCGGTCATTATAAAAAGCGATGTGAAAGGCATCAATGTCCGGCTGGCGGAATTGATAATAGGCAGAGCCGAGGAAGAGGAAGACGGGAAGGATGAGGATGAAGGGATAAGAGCTGAGGAACGAGAAACGAGATGTGAGAAACGAATTGCGAGAAAGAAAAAGAAGAAAGAAGAAAGTAGAAAGTAGAATCCACGCCCAGGTGGGCAGGGAGAGCAGGCTGGCAAGGATGATTCCTGCGAGGAAAGATAAAGAAATCCACAACAATGGCATGTCATGGATTCTACATTAGTTTATGGCTGTGTGATTGCGCTATCTATCCGAGCCTCTCAAAGTTATAATCCCTCATCATGACTGATAAAAAACTGATCCTTGTTACTGGCGCAACAGGCTATGTCGGCGGAAGACTCGTGCCAAAACTTTTGGAAGCGGGCTATCGCGTGCGCTGTCTTGTGCGCGAC
>CAZLRE010000302.1:0-2448 GCA_964561885.1 uncultured Planctomycetales bacterium
TTTACCTACAAAGATGAACGCGATAACCAGAGCATAAATGACCAAGGACTCGATAAGTGCGAGACCGATGATCATCGGGGCGAAGATCTTTCCAGACGCGCCCGGATTCCTGGCAATGCCTTCAAGCGCTGCTGCTGCAGCTTTTCCCTGACCTAATGCGCCGCCAAGCGCAGCGATACCGATAGCAGCACCGGCACCGATAGCCAACATGGCTTTTACGTTTGAATCGAGCGGAGCTTTTGCAGCCGCATCTTCAGCCGCAAGCACAAAGCCGCAGGAAAGAACGAGAATCAAACCGCTGAGCATCAAAATTGAGACAACCTTTTTCATCACAATTCACTCCTTTCTTTTTGTTATTCTGTACATCATTATTTATTTAATGTCCTTCGTGTGAGACGGCACCTGCAAAATAAACCATCGAAAGCAATGTGAAAACAAATGTCTGAACAAATGCTACGAACAGACCGAGGAACATAAAAATAACGGGAACCAGTAAAGGCACAAGAGAGAAGAAGATCGCCGTGACAAGATGGTCGCCGGTTATGTTTCCAAAAAGCCTTATCCCCAGTGACATCGGGCGGGCTATGTGACTGATAAGTTCGATGGGGCACATCAATATGCTTAAGATCACGTTGGCATACCAAGGCATCATATCGCTGATGAATACGAATTGCCTGAGATATTTAAACCCGTGTTCCTTGAGCCCGTAATAATGGGTCAGGAAAAAAACTGTGAGAGAACAGGCGAATGTCGTGTTGACATTGTCTGTTGCAGGCAGGAAACCGGGGATGAGACCGGAAAGGTTGTTGAAGAGAATGAAAATGGCGAGAGTTCCTATGAGGAGCATGAATTTCGGACCATTCTCTCCCATATTCTCTTTCACAAAATTCATAATTCCTTCAACAAGGAGCTCAACAACATTCCTGAATGACATCTTCTCATCAGGGATGATGTTGTCTTCCATCCGTTTTACCTGCTTATATCCGAGCATGACTATGATGAGGAGAATGATCGAAACGATGATTGCATTCGATACATGCGGTGGAAGGGTTTTTAGAAAAGGTATGTATGACGCCCAGGTGAAAGCTTCATGCCCCATTATCGTGTCTCCTTTGGTGAGGTGGTACCGAAAACCGGCAATAATTGACTTATCAGTATGGAAATAAAGACCGTGGACAGGCCCATGAGGAAATACGCTATCTTGACATTCCCATAAACCACGACGACGGTCAACAAACCAAGAAGAAGAAGGAACTTGGCGGGAAGGGCGAGAAAAAGGTCTTTTTTCCCTATCTCCTGTTTTAAGATGAGGCGTGATATGATGTGTTTGAGAAGCCGGAAATTAAAGATCACAATTGCACTGGCAACAGCAAAACTGAAGAAAGCCATTAGATCGCGGATGAGGACCGCGATAGCAAGGGAACCAAGAACGAAGACCGCTATGTTGCAGCGTTCAACCTGGGTTATGGTAATCTCCCTCATCATCTTCCTTCTTAAGCCTTTTATATGCCCGATAAACCGCCTTGAAGGCGGCCGCCATTCCAAAAATCATAAAGACAAACGTAAGATAAGGATACGTGCCCAAATACTTATCGGCGTAAAAACCTGCCACAACACCAATCACTACCGAAAAGCCCATCTCGAGACCCAAGGCACTATAGTTGAGTAGTGTCTTATAAATGTCTTTTTTACTGTCCTGAAGGGCCATTTACTCCCGCTTGCGGCTCTTTTCTTCTATCATAGGGGGTATGTGATAGTCAACGTTATTTTTACATTTCAGAACAAGGTTTTTGGGCCTGGAAGATGTCAGGCCAGATTCAAATCAAGGCAGGAATTTAATCAAAAAGTAGATTATGCTTCCGAGTAGAGTACACGTGCTGTTTTTTTTTCGGTTATTTGAGCGCAAGAGCCGGCGAACTACCGCTTTTAATTCAATGAAATCCCCGGATTTGATCAAATAGGCGTCCGCCGCCCAGCTCTTGAAATCTTTCCTGAAATCCTCGTATGAAGAATGAAGGATGACCGGCACGTCTTCATATCGGCGCACGATCGGGCCGAGAACCTCCATGCCGTCCATGACAGGCATGACAATATCGAGGATGATCAGATTCGGTTTGAGATGACGCAGCATGAGGATCGCCTCGGCGCCATTCGACGCATGCTTTGTCACATATCCCTCATCCGCCAGTTCCTCGGACATTAATTTTACGAAATATTCGTCATCATCTATGATCAATATTGTTTTTTTGTCATTACTCACGTTAAGACCCCCGGTCTTTAATCCACCCGAAATTTTTCATCCCCCGCTAACTGTAAAGCAATATTTATGCCTGTCGTGGCCCAAGCGGATATCGCTTCAATATTTTCAATATGATATAAGACATGGCAGGATACACATTTATTTTTTGTGAGGTGATGTCCTGGGGAATTATTGCCCGCGAATGTACC
>CAZLRE010000303.1:0-2404 GCA_964561885.1 uncultured Planctomycetales bacterium
TTGGCTTTCAAGTACCGCAAACGCAAGGATTCATCCAGTCAGCGCGGTCATCGTCAGACATTGACCGCTTTAAGTATTACCAAAATTTCCGCGTAGTTTAACCCGATCTATCACCCAGGGTTACACATCAACCGGTGTGGCCCTGGGTTTTTAACAGACAATGGCTTTCGTAGACCAAGCAATCATTTACGTCAAAGGCGGAAACGGCGGCAAGGGATGCGACAGTCATTATCGCGATCTTTGGATGCGCTATCCCAGACCAGACGGCGGTAACGGCGGCAACGGCGGAGATGTCGTTTTCGTTGCGGACCGCGGTCTTCAAACACTTTTAGATTACCGTTTTAATAAGCATTATCAGGGCGGACGCGGCGGTCATGGCGGAAGCAAAGGCAAAAAGGGCAAGACCGGCGACGACGCTATTCTCAAAGTTCCTGTAGGGACCGTTCTTTGGGACGCTCAACTGGATCTTTTGATCCGCGATCTATCCACTCACGGTCAGAGCATTGTTGTGGCCAAAGGCGGACAGGGCGGCCTGGGCAACATGCACCGCGATGTCTCAACACCTCCGACGTTGGGTGAAGAGCGCGAGATCCGCCTGGAACTCAAGCTTATTGCCGATGTCGGTCTGGTCGGATTTCCCAACGCGGGAAAATCCACCCTCATCTCTGCTATTTCCAAGGTCAGATCAAAAGTCGCCAACTATCCGTTCACGACGAAACAGCCTATTTTGGGCATTGTCAAGGGTGAAGGAGAAGAACCTGACTTTATCGTTGCTGATCTTCCCGGCCTTATTGAAGGTGCGCATCTTGGTAAGGGTTTGGGGCTTAAATTTCTCAAACATGTGGAACGCACCCGGATCCTCGCGCATGTCATTGATATGTCCGGCTGTGAAGATCGAGACCCCCTTTTAGACTACAAGCAAATTAACGAAGAATTAGGCCAGTACAGTCAGGACCTTTCGCAGAAGATCAAAGTCGTGGTCGCCAATAAAATGGACCTTCCAGAGTCCGCGGCGAACCTCAAACGGTTTAAAAGGAAATATAAAGAGCAGATCTTTCCGATTTCTGCGAAGGACCAAACCGGTTTGAACGAATTCATTGGCCACTTGCGGGGCATCCTATGTCGAGAAAATTCCCGAGACCGATCAAAAGACTAGTCATTAAGCTAGGCTCCAGCCAGATCGCTGATCATAGGCTTCAGGCCCGCACGTCGAATTTAAATTCGCTTTGCGATCAGATCACCTCCATTCAAAGTAAGGGCATTGACGTCATCCTTGTGTCCTCCGGAGCCATTGTTCTGGGCATGGGAGAATTAGGTGAGCGTGAGCGGCCCAAAGAGCTGGCTGCGCTTCAGGCGCGTGCGGCCATCGGCCAGAACACGCTCATGCGTCTATTCACCGACCTTTTTAAGAAGCATAAGAAGACCTGCGCGCAGATCCTTTTGACGTGGGACGATTTCGATGACCGTACCCGATACGTGAATGCCCGTAATACTCTTAACGCGATTATGGAACAGGGCGTTATTCCCGTCATCAACGAAAACGATACGATCTCGACCCAAGAGATCAAATTTGGCGATAACGACCAGCTTTCTGCGCTCGTCGCGGGGTTGGTTCATGCGGATCTTCTGGTCATCCTTTCCGATGTTGAAGGACTTTACGACCCGAACGACAAGGACAAAAAGGTTTTTGGCGAGATCAAAGAGATCACACGCGAGATCGAAGGCATCGCCGGCGGAGCCAAAAATAAAAATATTTCCAAGGGCGGGATGATCACCAAATTGCAGGCGGTCAAGATCGCGACCCATGCGAATATCCCCTGTGTCATTGCCAATGGACAGGCCGAAGGTGTTTTGGTGCGTATATTAAATAAGGAAAGCGTCGGCACATTGTTTGTCGAAAAAGAAGACAAGCTTTTGGCGCGCCAGCACTGGATCGCTTTCGGAGCCAAACCTAAAGGAACGATCACAGTTGATTCCGGAGCCAAACAAGCGCTGCTTAAAGGCGGCCGCAGCCTTTTGTTGCCGGGAGTGGTAGGTTTCAACGGACATTTTAAAGTGGATGATGTGGTGGTCATTTGTGATGAAGAAGGTCTGGAGTTCGCGCGGGGGATAGTCAATTATTCTTCAAGCGACATGCGCGCGATCGAAGAGAAGAAAGGCAAGCAAGAGGTTGTTCATTGCGACCATCTTGTGTTCACACAGAAAGATTGATATGGATCTGCAAAAGACAATCCTTCACATGGCCCAGCAGGCCAGAAAAACATCCTATCAGTTGGCGTTGATCTCGACGGATGAGAAAAACCGCGCGTTGGAACTGATGGCGGACGGGCTTGTTGCGAACCAGGCGTATTTGATCAAGGAAAACGCCAAGGATCTCAAGGCTGCCCGCACTCAAGGATATGCC
>CAZLRE010000304.1:0-2398 GCA_964561885.1 uncultured Planctomycetales bacterium
AACGCTATAATGCCAACAGCGGCTGCATTTCTCACCTTCAGCACGCTCAATAATGATCTCGGTTTTGGGAAAATGCTCACTGAGGCCATTCTTCACGTCGGAGACTTTTTCGATCTTCACTTGCGAAACAATAAAAAGCTCAGGCAATTGCACCGTCAAATCTTCAAAATATTTCAGGTCGCGCTCACTCGAAGAACGGAAAACCACAGCCGCTTCCAGCGGGCTGCCGATCTCGTTAAGCTTGCGTTTATCTTCCAGCGCTTTCATGACAAAAGGCCGGATCGCAATAAAAAGTTTGTACTTCTCTTCGGCCTCTTGCCCGGCTTGCGAATGCCAGTCAGCGGGAATATCCAGCCACGATAAAAGGTGGACATTGCCGATAGATCTGGTCGCCGCGCCTTTCGGCATAGCGCTGAAAACTTCATCGCTCGTAAAAGCCAAGACCGGCGCCAAGAGACGCACAAGATGATTTAAAATATGGTAAAGAACTGTCTGCGCTGAACGCCTTTCCAGCGATTTTGCGTGTGAAGTATACAGGCGATCTTTTAGGATGTCAAGGTAAAAGCCCGAGAGCTCATCATTACAAAATGAATAAATCGTTTGATAGACTTTTGCAAAATCATAAGCGTCATAAGCCCCTTTCACGTCGGAAAGGACCGTGCTCAAGCGAGAAAGCGCCCATTGATCGATATCCACGAGGTCTTTGTAAGCCACCATCTCTTGGTCAGGATCAAAGGCGTACAGATTACTCAAAAGATACCGCATCGTGTTGCGGATCTTACGGTAAGCGTCTATCAAGCGTTCCAGGATTTCTTTCGAAAGGCGGATATCATCGCTGTAATTACTGGACGCGACCCACAAGCGAAGAATGTCCGCGCCATAGTTCTTAAGAACATCATCGGGAGAAACAACGTTCCCTAATGATTTCGACATTTTACGGCCTTGGCCGTCAACAACGAATCCGTGCGTCAAAACCGCACGGAACGGCGCCTCACCGTCCAAAGCCACCGCTGGAATTAACGATGACTGGAACCAGCCGCGATGCTGGTCGGAACCTTCCAGATAAAGATCGGCCGGCAATTCTTGATGCAGCATCGGCCCAATGACCGCCTGATGGCTGACACCCGAATCGAACCAGACGTCTAAAATATCAAATGTTTTTTCAAAATCCGTTCCCCCGCAGGGACACTTTAATCCTGCAAGTAGAAATTCTGCAACATCCCTAGAGAACCAAACGTCGGTTCCTTCTTTCTTGACCATGTCCGCGAACTTGGTCATGACTTCGGGAAAAAGTTTATTCTCCTCACACTTTTTACATTTGATCGCTGGGATCGGCACGCCCCAATGGCGCTGACGGGACAAACACCAATCCGGACGGGTCGTCACCATGCCGAGAATACGTTCTTGGCCGGCGGCCGGGATCCATTGAACCTTTTCCTTGATGACATCTTTAACCTTGGTGCGCAAATGATCGTGGTCAATTTTCAAGAACCACTGTTTTGTCGCACGGAACAGGATCGGTTTCTTACAACGCCAGCAATGCGGATACGAATGAGAAATATTCTGGCTCAGCAGTAAAATTCCGCGTTCTTTAAGATCGGCGATAATATTTTCATTCGCTTTGAAAATATATTGGCCTTCATACTTGCCGGCGTCTTTGGTAAAAACACCCTGGTCATTGACGGGCATGAGAATATCTAAATTATTTCTCTGTCCGGCTTGAAAGTCGTCCTGTCCATGTCCCGGCGCGGTGTGGACTAAACCGGTCCCGTCCTCTTTCGTGACATAGTCAACAGCGATAACACAGCAATTTGTTTTTACGCCGAACGGATGATCGTACGTGATGCCGCGCAAATCATCTCCCTCCACTTCCCTGATGACTTTGCCGGTGACGCCGGCCTTTTCTAAAACCGAAGCCGCTAAAGCGCTTTCGATGACCAAAATCCCATTCCCGGTGTCGACGAAAGAATATTGATAATCCATGTGGACCGCCACCGCGACGTTAGCTAATAACGTCCATGGGGTCGTCGTCCAGATCAGAAGATAAACCGGTTTATCAAAATTGACGGACTTTAGCGTACCGAAGTTATTGATCTTAAACTTCACAAAAACCGACGGCGACGTATGGTCTTCGTATTCAACTTCCGCTTCGGCGAGCGCGGTCTCGCAAGTCCCGCACCAGTTGACAGGTTTTAATCCGCGATAGACATAACCTTTTTCGACGAGACGGATAAAAGAATTAAGGATCCAATATTCATATCCTGTTGACAATGTCAGATACGGATTCTCCCATTCGCCCAAAATACCGAGACGCTTGAACTGTTCGCGCTGAAGGCCGACATATTTCATCGCATAGTCATGCGCCATTTTACGGAACGCAACGCTTTCCACTTCCGAT
>CAZLRE010000305.1:0-2397 GCA_964561885.1 uncultured Planctomycetales bacterium
AATGACCAAGTGGGCTGACCTTCACATTCATACCTATTATTCCGACAGCACTTCATCTCCGCAGGAAGTAGTGGACGATGCGGTTGCCGCAGGTCTTTCATGCATTGCTATCACCGATCACGATGTCATTGACGGCATCGACCCCGTCAAGACCGCGGCCGAAGTGCACGGCCTTGAGGTCATTGCCGGCATTGAATTGTCCTCGGAACTTAACGGCAAGGACATCCATATCTTAGGCTATGGGTTTGACTATAAGAACAGCCCTTTGGTGGACAAGCTCCACGAGATCCAGCAGGCCCGTATTGAGCGCATCAAGATGATGATCGCAAAACTTAAAACGCTGGGTGTTAACAATATCACCTTTGAGGATGTGGCGGTCAAGACCAAATCCGATGCCGTTGGGCGTCCGCATTTGGCCATGGTGCTTCAGGAAAAAGGCTGGGTCCCTAATATGAGATCGGCATTTGATAAATACATTGGGGAAGGCGGGCCGGCGTATTTCACAAAATACAATCAGACGCCTTTTGAGGCGATCAAGCTCATCACGGATTCCGGCGGTGTCGCGGTCATGGCCCATCCGATGTACACCCAGAAAGATGAACTGATTTCCCAGTTCGTCAAGAGCGGTTTGGGAGGCCTCGAGGTCTATTATCCGAATTGCTCGGAAACTGTTTTGAAGTTTTACAAAAATCTGGCGAGCAAATATAATATTTTAGCCACCGGAGGCTCGGATGCCCATGGTAAGGCCAAGACGCACACCTATGTCGGTAAGACGCAAATCCCCTATGAACTGGTTGAAGCTCTGAAGGCGAAATTCAGACCGTAATATGGATGCCGAACGTTACATGCAATTGGCTTATGAACTTGCCCTGAAAGGGAGAGGAACAACGTCTCCTAATCCGATGGTGGGCGCGGTCATTGTTAAGAAGGGCCGGATCATCGCTCAAGGGTATCACGCGCGCTGCGGCGGCGATCACGCCGAGATCGCGGCGCTCAATGAGGCCGGTTCACGCGCCAAAGGGGCAACGCTTTATGTCACGCTTGAGCCGTGCGCCCATCACGGCCGCACACCGCCGTGCGTGAATCGCATCATCGACAGCGGGATCGCCAAAGTGGTCGTCGGCATGAAAGACCCCAATCCTTTAATGAACGGCAAATCGATCGCGCTTTTACGGAAATTCGGGATTTCGGTTGAGGTCGGCTGTCTTGAGCCAACGCTTAAACGGATGAACGAAGTTTTTATAAAATATATCCAGGCGCGGATGCCTTTTGTGACCGCGAAGATCGCGCAAACATTGGACGGCAAGATCGCGACCGCGCAGGGCCGCTCCAAATGGATCACATCCGAATCAACCCGCACCTATGCCCGCAGCAAACGCGATGAATTCGATGCCATCATGGTCGGGGCCAATACCGTGGCCCAGGATGACCCCGGTTTAAACGGGACGCGCAAAGACAAAAATATAAAAAAGGTCGTTGTTGATTCCGCGTTGCGCATCTCGCCGAAGGCCAAACTTTTTTCGAAGACCCAACCGTCGGATATCATTTTAGCCACAACCGCTGCGGCGTCTCAAACCAAAGTGCGGATGTTCCTTAAAAAAGGTGTCCGTGTTCTTGTCGCTCCGTCCAAAGGGAAACATCGGCATGTTGATCTGACATGGCTTATGAAAGAACTGGCGAAGATGGAGGTCTCCTCGGTGTTGATCGAAGGGGGCGGACGTTTGATCGGAAGGGCGCTTAAGGACGGCCTGGTTGACCGCATGATGGTTTATGTGGCGCCGAAGATCATCGGTGATCAGAACGGGATCAGTTCGGTGGCGGGATTGAACATCTCGGATATTGACAAGACTGTTGGTTTGGACAAAATAACGATCGATTATCTAAAACCGGACATTTTGGTGCAAGGCTATGTTCACAGGAATCATTGAAGAGATAGGGTTCATTAAAGGTGTTGCGAAGAAGGAAAATCTGTACACGCTTTCTTTGCGCGCCCCCAAGATCGCCCAAGGCATCAAGCTTGGAGAGAGCGTTGCCATCGACGGGGTTTGTCTGACGGTCACGCGCGCCCGCAAGGACGTCCTTGATTTTGATATGATGAAAGAAACCCTGGATAAAACGACCTTAGGCGAAGTTCGTCAGGGTTCGAGGGTGAATCTGGAGCGGGCGCTCAAAGCCGGCAGCAGGTTCGGCGGTCATATGGTGACCGGGCATGTCGATGGTCTGTGCAAGGTCAAGAACATCCTTCGCGATAAGAATTATGTTGAGTTCCGGCTGAGCATCCCGTCTGGTTTAAGAAAATTCATTGTTCCCAAAGGGTCGGTGTGCTTAAACGGTGTCAGTCTTACGGTCGGAAAAGTGACCAAGGATTCTTTTTCTGTCTATATGATCCCCTTTACG
>CAZLRE010000306.1:0-2343 GCA_964561885.1 uncultured Planctomycetales bacterium
TGCATGTGGATCATTTACACATGGCGCATTATCTTAAATGTTTTAACGGTGTTCCTTGCATGCTTGATGAACATAACGTTGAATACAAGATCCTTCAGCGCTGCGCGCAGGTGGAGAAATCCTGGCCCAGAAAGATCGCTTATCAGGAACAATCGCGCAAAATGAACGAATTTGAGGCGCGCATGGCGGAACAATTTTCCTGTGTGTTCACCTGTTCGACGGACGACCGCAGTCTGCTTAATAAGATCACCAACGGTTTGGTTCCCATCTATGTTGTGCCAAACGGTGTGGACACACAATTTTTTCAGCCATCATCAAACGGAACGCTCGAAAACGCGCTGGTCTTCACCGGTTCCATGGACTGGCTGCCCAATGATGATGCGATCACCTATTTTAGTCAGGAAATACTGCCTTTGATCTGGAAGCGAGACCCAAAGATCAAAATGTATGTTGTTGGTAAAAGCCCATCGAGCGCTGTCAAGGAATTGGCGGCTAAGGACCCACGGGTTGTCGTCACGGGCAGGGTGGATGATGTTCGGCCGTTTATTGCCCAGTCAAAAGTGTTTGTGGTGCCTTTACGTGTCGGAGGAGGGACAAGGCTTAAGATCCTTGAAGCGATGGCCATGGGCAAGGCGGTTGTCTCCACATCCATCGGTGCCGAGGGCATTATGTACACTCCGGATGAAAATATCCGTCTCGCTGATACACCTGAGGAGTTTGCCCAGAAAACAGTCGAGACCATTAATGATTCAAAAAATGTTGAGTCTCTTGGGAAATCCGGCCGCGAACTGGTGCTTGAACAGTATGATTGGAATGTTGTTGGTCGTCAGCTCCGTCATTTTTATCGAAAGATAACTCATGCGAATTAATAAAATCTTGATATTCATTGCCGGGATCTGCATCGGTCTTGCTCTGACGATCGGAACGGGTTTTGTTGTTTTTAAATACGATAAATCATCTAAGAAACCGAAACGGTATGATGCCGTCAATGAGATGTCGCAATTAAAGGGGCCTACGATCACGCCTGATCTGAAGGTCTTTGCCGCTTCAAGTCTTGACCGCATCTTTCTCGATGGGAAGACTTTGAACAAACCTACCTATACGACTGAAGTGGCTATTTCTGCCGCTCGTCATGAGTACGAATCTTTTCAGGTTGTCATCCACAGTCCAAATAAAGATATAAACGCACTTCGGGTTGAGACAACCGATCTTGTTGATGAACAAACCAAGGCAGTCCTTTCAAAGACCGCGATCTCATGGCGAAAAGTGGAATATGTCCCGACGGGTGAGCCGTATTATCCGGTCAAATTCATTGGGATGTGGCCGGACCCCTTGATGCCGTTTAAAACCATTGATGTCAGGAAAAATGAGATCCAGCCGCTTTGGTTAACGGTCTATGTGCCGGAGGGAACGCCCGCCGGAACTTACAAGGGAACGGTCAGTCTGTCTGCTGAGGGTATTGCGCCTCAAATACTGCCGATCACATTGCGTGTTTATGATTTTACGCTTCCCCTTGAAAGTCATCTGAAGACTGCTTTTGATTTCTACGGACACATCACCAAATTGCGCTATCCTCAAGGAGAGAAAGAATCGGACATTGCCTGGAGGGCACGCATCGATGAGATCAATGAGAAGTTCATCATTGAGATGCTCAAATACCGCATGAACCCGATCCTGAATATTGACCCGACTTCGCCGGCAGAATTGGGACGCGTTGACCGTTATCGCCGTTTCGGTATCAACAATTTTGCTATCGGCCGGCGGGGAGGAACGTTCAATAATAACTGGCCTAGCGATGAGGAAAGCATCAATAATTTCTTCGGGGTTTACCGCACCTATGCAGAGCTTCTTAAGCTCAACGGCATGCTTCAGTACACCTACATTTACACTTGGGATGAAGGCGAAATCGGCAATCCGGTGGTCGCAAAAATAGCAGGTATGATCCGACGGGCCCACCCACAGTTGAAGAACATGGTCTGTTACCACGGGTTCTGGGATCCCGATCAGCATCCGGATTGGGGCAAGGATATCGACATCTGGACGTTCAATATTGATGATTTTAAGGAAGATGCGATGCGTAAATTGCAGAAATTGGGAATGGAAATATGGATGTACATCTCAGGCCCGAGTGGTTTCGGCAGTCCAAATCTGGCCATTGATTTTGATTCCATCGATTACCGCATTGTGCCGTGGCTGTGTTGGAAATACGATATCAAGGGATTTTTGTACTGGTGCGTCAACTGGTGGGAAAAAGCTGATCCGTTCCAAACCGCGGTCAATACGCATTGGGGGCAGAACGGCAACGGATTGCTGTTCTATCCCGGTGAGACTGGTCCTATTGCT
>CAZLRE010000307.1:0-2335 GCA_964561885.1 uncultured Planctomycetales bacterium
GTGGTAAGAGGTAAGTGCTACGAGGTACGGTCAGTGATAAGTTTTTACCTCTGAACTTACCACTTACCTCTTATCACTTAGCACTCTCTACCAGTTCTCCTTTGAGCACATACGTCGTCGCATCCGTTATACGGACGTTTACGAAATCCCCCAGCTTGCCTGAACCCACCGGAAGGATGACGATCTTGTTGGAGTCCGTCCGCGCCTGGATCTCATCGCGGGAAAATTTGTCCGACTTGGCCGTTGTTTCCGCCTCCACTAAAACGCGTTCGATCGCGCCGATATTGGCGCGGTTGCGTTTCAAAGACTGGGCCTTTTGCAATTCGTTGAGCTTCACAATACGTTCGGTCTTGACCGCTTCCGGAACATCATCCGGGAATTTCTTGGCCGCAACCGTATTTTTGCGCTCGGAATATTTAAAGATGAACGAACTGTCGAACTCAACTTCTTTCATGACCTTGAAGGTGTCTTCAAATTCCACGTCGGTTTCCGTCGGAAATCCAACGATCACATCCGTGGACAGCGCGACATTGGGGATCCTTGTTCGCATCTTCTTGATCAGATCGAGATATTCCTTCTGCGTGTAAGTGCGGTTCATCACATCCAGCACTCGGTCATTGCCGGACTGCATGGGCACATGAAGCTGTTTACACAATTTCGGATTTGATGCGATGGCATCAATGACCCGGTCCGGAAAATCTTTGGGATGCGGCGATGTGAAACGCACGCGCTCGATGCCGTCGACCTTGGCGACTTCCTCTAATAGATGCGCAAAATCATGTTCCTCATGGCGGTAAGAATTAACGTTTTGTCCCAAAAGCGTGACCTGTTTGTACCCTTCTGCCGCCAGAACTTTCACCTCATCGACAATGTTGGCAACCGCACGGCTGCGCTCGCGGCCGCGGGTATATGGCACAACGCAGAACGTACAGAAATTATTGCATCCGCGCATGATGGCGATCCAGGCATTGATGCCTTCCTTGCGCGCGGGATAAACATCGGAATATGTCTCGAACTCAGAAAGTGTCAGATCAAAGGCCTTCTCGCCCCCCTGCGCTTCTCTAATAAGGTCGGGCAATCGCTTATAGCTATCAGGGCCGGCGATAAAATCGATCTTCAAATTCCTGTTCTCAAATAATTCCTGACGCAAGTTGGTCGCCATGCATCCCAAGATGCCAATAAGCGGCATAGGCCGGGTCGCTAGTACCCCAGTGCCCCTGGGACCCTGGGGATCCGGGGAACCCTTCGCCTTATTTTCTTCACGTCTTCGGTGCAATATGTCATGCACGCGTCCGTAAACCTTGCGATGGGCATTCTCCCGCACAGCGCAGGTGTTGAGCATCACGATGTCGGCTTCGTTCTCGGTCTTGACGATGGCATAGTTCTCCTTCGTCAGGATCGACTTCACGAGCTCGGTATCGTACTCGTTCATCTGACAGCCATAGGTTTCAACAAAAACCTTATTATGTTTGGTCGTAGTGATCATGATCTTATCAATCGTTCAACTGTGCACCTGGCAATTAGACTCAGGGGACCCCAGCGCCAAGCCAGAATTACCACTCTTTAGGATTGAAACTTATCGGGCAAGTATACCTTCGAACCCGGTTTTTGGCAATTACTGTGAGTACTCTAGTTCAACGATTTCATGTCGATGACAAAGCGGTATTTCACATCGCTTTTAAGCAGACGTTCATAGGCGGCGTTGATCTCACTCATCTTGATGAGTTCAATATCGCAGACAATATTGTGCTTGCCGCAGAAATCGAGCATCTCCTGGGTCTCTTTGAGCCCGCCGATCAAAGACCCGGCCAGATTGCGGCGCTGGAAGATCAAAGAAAATGCCGCCACCGAAAGCGGATTCTCCGGCGCGCCGACTAAGCAAATATTCGCTCCGCGTTTCAAGAGGTTCATATACGCATTGATATCGTGGTCTGCGGCCACGGTATCTAAAATAAAATCAAACGAAGCGGCGTGCTTGTTCATCTGCGCCTGGTCGGTTGAGATGATGACCTCATGGGCGCCCAATCGTTTGGCATCAGCGACTTTGGATTGGCTCCTTGAAAAGACCGCCACATGCGCGCCGAAGGCATTGGCGAATTTGACCGCCATGTGCCCGAGCCCTCCCAAACCGATAACCCCCACCTTCTGGCCCTTGCCCACTTTAAAACGCCGCAAAGGCGAATAGGTGGTGATGCCGGCGCACAATAACGGCGCGGCCGCGGCCAAATCCAGATTTTGCGGGACTTTCAAAACAAAGAACTCATCGACCACGATCCTCTGGGAATAACCGCCGTACATGTTCTCGCCGGTCGTCCTGTCCGAACCATTATAGGTG
>CAZLRE010000308.1:0-2330 GCA_964561885.1 uncultured Planctomycetales bacterium
CGGCCAGAAATGGGACGCGCTGGCCCGTTACGCCCTGGATTTCGGCGAGGACAACCGATGGTATAACTTTTACCAGATGTACGTAGATCATGATTATTTCGCCGATATCGATTACCGCTTAACGCCTTCCGCCGGTCTTGGTTACCACATTGCCAGAACGGAAGATTTCACCTGGGATGCGGACGCCGGTATCGGTTACAGGATCACGACCTACCGTTCCACATCAACCTCGGACAGCGACCCGACAGCGTTGCTGCACACCTTCATGAAGAAAACTGTTTTTGAGAAAGCGGCGCTATCAGAAGATCTGACAATATATCCCGGCTTATCAAAGAATTCCGGTGTTCTGGTCAGATCAGAGACGGCTTTTACAAATCCGCTGACCGAGAAGTTCGATCTTCAGTTGAAGTACATCGTTGATCACAATACTGAACCCGGTGTTGGCAAAAAGAAAACGGACACGCAGTTTATCGCAGGTTTGAATTACAAATTTTAATTTCAAAAATTCGAACGATATCAAGAATTCCGGAAATGCTTCGTTGCTAAAGTGTTTCCGGAATTTTTTGTTTATCAGGCCAATAATTTTACTTCCCCAAATTTGGTTGCTTCTATAGAATGGCACCATTGTCTAGCTTACTTAAATCCCGGTCATAGCATGAGCGTATTGAAAATATTAACTCTGGACGGCGGCGGTTCAAAAGGGATCTACACGCTGGGTGTTCTGCAGGAGCTGCAGGACAGGCTGCGCGTGCCGCTGGTTGACTATTTCGATTGCTTTTACGGCACGTCGACCGGAGCCATCATTGCCTCGATGCTGGTTTTGGGAAAAAGCATTCCCGAGATCAAGGATGTCTATCTAAATCATATCCCGCGTGTGATGAAGAAAAAAGACCCTGCCCAGCGGACTGCGGAACTCAAGATCGTGCTCAAACGGGAATTCGGCGATTCAAAGTTTGAGGACTGCGCGAAATATCTGGGGATCCTGACGTCATTTATAAACGAGCGGAAGCCTAAAATATTCCGGCCATTTATCAAGGGAGTTTCGATCGATGGAGATTCACTGTTTTCCGGCTATGGTTTTACCATCGCGGAAGCATTATTGTCGTCGTGTGCGGCGGTGCCTTATTTTGAACAGGTCAGGATGAGATCTTCGGACGGATCCCGCGAACTCTTTCTTATTGACGGAGGATTTCTGGCCAATAATCCGACAGTGTGTTCCATCGAGGATGCCAGGCAGGTCTTTAATAAAAGAGAAGAGGATCTCTTTGTGGTCAATGTGGGGGCCGGCACTTTTCCGAGGGACCTGAAAGCCAGGCACGTGCTTTCGGTGGTCAATCGCTCCTTATTAAGCTGGTACATAATTGATTATGTGGGGCTGGGGTTGCGCAAGTTTCTCCGGAAATCAGAGCGTTTCGTCCCAAATCCGTCTGTGATTCGATTGAATGCTGAATTCACGCAGAAGTCTTTAAAAACCAATTTTCTCGAGGAGGATGTGCAAAAACTCGAGAAACTTTATGATATGGGCCGTTCATCGTTTGCGCTATTTGAGAATGAGTTTGAATTCAGACGGTCATACATAGAACATGGTTCATTGGCGTATTGCGGTGACCAAACGCATGGCGCGCCTTCGATCGATCCGATAGGACGCGGCTAGAAAAGTTCTTTGTGATTTTCGAAAAATTAAGTAAAATCGCTTTTGTGTTTAACCAAAACAAGGGGGGCGAATGAATAGGCACAAGTTGGTAAATCCAGGAATGTTCACATTTATTTTGGCGATTGTTTTGACGTGTGTGGGTTCAGGAGTGTCTCAAGCCGAAATTCGGGAGGCTTCGGAAGATACCGACACAGGTCTGTTCGGGCTTCCGCTCATTCCGAAAGACACGATCTTTGATAATTGTTATATCGGTTTCGGCACGGGTATGATGTCATCGAATTTCGCCAGATCCAATGACGACGGTTCCGTAGGGGGTAATTATTCGAGCGATAACAGCGGTGTTGTGGGCGATGTTTTCTTCGGATATGAGTTCACGGAGCATCTTGGTGTCGAGGCGGCCTATCATTATTTAGGCCAGACTGAATTCGCAGCCAATTCTACGGGCGGTCCGTCATGGAGCGCCGGTCCGGTGCGGGCGGACAATGAGGTCGAGGGCGGCAGTTTCTCCGCCGTGGTGAGATATCCACTAAATGACCGCCTGTATTTGGTGGGGACCGCCGGTATGTTCTGGTGGATCTCAACCGAACGCTATGAGGAGAACGGCGTGCAATCGACTGAAAAAGATTCCGGCAGCAGCTACACCTTCAGCGGCGGTTTGGAATACGATGTCGGTGTT
>CAZLRE010000309.1:0-2313 GCA_964561885.1 uncultured Planctomycetales bacterium
CAATCTGACCGGGCATCAGCGATTGCTTAAAGCGTGTGTTCCTTTTATGTCACATGGTATTGACCCGGCGGTTGTCGTTATCGGTTCAAAAAATGTTCCGGCGCCGGGGCCGGGGGCATCCGCCTACTCTGTTGCCAAAGCAGGATTGACCCAAATGGCGCGTGTGGCGGCGCTTGAGCTCGGGTTCGCCGGAATCCGCGTGAATGTGGTGCATCCAAATCAGGTCTTTGATACCGCGATCTGGACCAAAGATGTCCTGGAAAAACGCGCCAGGGCTTACGGGCTTTCTGTTGATGAGTACAAGACCAGCAACATCCTTAGAACAAAGATCGAAAGCGCGGATGTGGCCCGTCTGGTCTGCGCGATGGCGGGTCCGGCGTTCGCCAAGACCACAGGAGCGCAGGTCGCCATCGACGGCGGGAATGACCGGGTGATCTGAGACCTATGACCATAGAAAAATATTTCAGAAGACCAAACCTGGTTGTTTTCTTGTTCCTGCTCCCGATCGTTCTGTGTATTTACGGCGACACGATCGGCCATCCCTTCATGATGGAGGACGAGCGGCTGTTCGCGTTATGGGCAAGGCCGTTGGATCTTTCCGCCATTCTCGCCTGTTTCGATCCCTTTCAAAAACTTTTGGTGTATTACCGTCCCGTCGCGAATGTCCTTTATCTGCTTTTGAATCATTTATCCGCGGGCGATCCCTTGGTCTGCCGTTTGTGGATCCTTGCCCTGTTCACGGTTTTTATCTGGCTGGTCTATGTTCTGACCAAAGGTTTGTTTAAAAGCACTGCGGTTGCTCTGATGACAGCGCTTGGATTTGCGTTGCATCCCATCAATGGTTTTTATGTCAATTACATCACTGCTTCATCCATCTTGATCTGGGGGACGATGATGATGGCGGCGCTGGTGTGTCATCGGACGTTCATTGAAACAAAGCGTCCCCTTTGGATGGGGTTAAGCGTTCTGTTTTCTTTTCTGGCGCTGGGAAGCCATGAAATGGCCGGGCTTTTGCCCGCGTTTGTCTTTCTGGTGAATGTGCTCAACGGTGAAGCGTTCAAGCGGTCTTGCGCGCGCGCGGCTTGCTATGCGCTGGTCGTCGCGCTCTGGCATCTGCCGCGCGTCCTTTTTGTTTCCAGCGGCGAGGATGTTCCCGGCATGATGCTGCGCGGCGCCTCCTGGATGGGGCTTCATCCCGGGAACGTTCTGCCGAGTTTTGCCGATATGATCGGGTGGTATTTAAAGCAATTGTTCTGGCCGACCCAGGTCCTTTTTATGAAGACCGTCTGGCCGCCCAAGGATGATCTGTTGATGTTAAACGCGGCGATAGTGGTCTTTTTGATCCTGGCCGGATTTCTAATTCTGCGGTGCCGCCGGAGGGATGTGACATATTCGCTCCTGTGGTTTGCCTGCGGTCTTGCGGCTTTGCCGGCGGCGGCGTTCATCTCGCCGGCGCAGGGCCTGACGATCGAACCGCACTGGTTCATGATCGGCTCGCTGGGTTTTTTCTGGATGTGCGCGCTCGGCATTCAAGAGGCGCGTCAAAAGATCAAGCCGCTTCTATGGGCCGTCGGGCTGGGATGTCTGATCCTGTTCTGGGGCGCGTTTGCCAAGATCAACAATGCCCGGTGGGAAAGCCAGCGCAGTTATTGTTTGTATTGGCTTAACCTGGAACCCGGCCAGCAGTTCCCGAGTTTCTGGATGGGCTTAGATGAGCTCAAACGGGGCAATTTAAAAACAGCGGAAATATTCTTTAAGCAGTCGCTCACCGGATGGTACATTGATTGGGAGACATTCATCAATCTGGGTGCGATCGCGTTGCAGGACCAAAGGTTCGATGAGGCGGTCTCGTGGAGCCAGAAAGCGTTGACGCTTAATCCGTCGGCGGCCGAGGCTTACAATAATCTCGGCGCGGTTTATTACCAGCAGGGAAAAAAGGACGCCGCGCGGGAACATTTTAAAAAAGCGCTCGCGGCTGACCGGAATTTCCTGAAAGCGGCGGAGAATTTGAGCTTTATGGAACAAGGCGAGTGAAATGTAATTCAAGAAGGAGTGTCATTGCGAGCTCGAAGAGCGAAGCAATCGAATGCGCATATTAGGTTGCTTCGTTCCCCGACGTAACGTCGGGGTCCTCGCAATGACGACACAGTCTATTGAGATTTGTTTTAAGCGGGATATTGAATTGGAGAGATAGCTGATGAAGAAATGTCCTTTTTGCGCCGAGGAAATTCAGGATGAGGCCGTCAAGTGCAAGCACTGCGGAGAATTCTTGGACGGCCGGCCCAGAGAATTAGCTCACGAGAAACCAAAAAC
>CAZLRE010000310.1:0-2303 GCA_964561885.1 uncultured Planctomycetales bacterium
CGACGGGCATGCCGACCAAGACCGAACAGTCCGATCTCACATCGGTGATCTTCGGCAGTCATGGCGATTACACCAAGGTCGTTATCAGTGTGGCCAACGTCATTGATTGTTTCTACGCGCCGCATGTGGCACGCTACATCACGGAGAAACTTCACGTGCCGGTTTTTATCATGAGTGATTTCCAGACCGCTAACAGTTATAAAGTCATCACCAAGCCCCAAGTCCTTCAGCTGAAGAACGTGGATGACATTCCGGATTTTGTGTTCGAGCGTTTTCGCCTGAGCCGTTTGCCCAAGGGCATTGAAATGGTGCGCACCAATCAGGCCGTGCCCGGGACCGTCGGCGGTATGCGCCGCATCACGGGTCTGAACACCGATAAGGAAGGCAAGGTCAATTATTTCTCCGGAACGAACCAGAATTCGCACCGTATCCGCAACGAAAAGGTCCATCATGTGCGCCGGGCGTTGACCAAGCCGGAAATGTTCGGGCCTGAAAAGAATGAGGTTCTTGTGGTGGGTTGGGGTTCTTCCCGCGGGACCATTGAAGAGGCCATCGGGCGCTGCCAGAAGGAAGGTATTCCGGCCTCCGGCATGCATTTGCGTTTGGTCTATCCGCTACCACTCATGCTCAAAGATATTTTCAAGAATTACAAACGCGTGGTGACCGCTGAGCTCGCTTACGGCGATGCTTTAAAGCCGTCGCCTTTGGCCATGCTTTTAAGGAATGAAACCTGTGTGGACGTTCGCCCTCTGTTCGCTCAAGCGACCGGCCGTCCGATCAGACCGATCACCCTATTCGAATCGGTCAAGGAGGTCTTGAAATGATTTCGCCTACTGAACAATCAGCGCCTGGATCAGCCAATCAGCCGCTGACGATCAAAGATCTGAATACCGAAAATCCGCGCTGGTGCGCAGGCTGCGGGGACTTCGGCATCATCATGGGCCTTAAGCGCTTCATGGTGGACAAACAAATGCAGCCGTATCAGACGGTCAATGTCTCCGGTATCGGATGTTCGGGCCGCGCGCCGAACTATTTTAATACCTACGGCGTTCACGGTATCCATGGAAGACCCATCACCATCGCGCTCGGTGTCGCGCTGGCCCGTCCGGACTTGAACCTTTTTGTCCATGCCGGAGATGGGGACGCCATGAGTATCGGAGGCAACCACCTCATCCACGGCATCAACAAGAATTTTAAATGCGTGTTCATGATGTATGACAACGAGCTTTACGCGCTCACCAAGAACCAGACATCGCCCACGACCAGAAAATCGCATCCGACCATGACCCAGCCGAGAGGGACGTATATCGATCCGTTAAATCCTGTGCGCGTGGCTTTAGGTTTGGGCGCTTCATTTGTGGCTTCGACCGCGGACTGGATCCCTGATCATTTGGCGAGCACCTTGAAAGTTGCCTTCGATCATCCGGGTTTTGCCTTCGTGCATATTTCCCAACGCTGTCCGCATTTTGACCCCAACGGATTTGATTATAAAACATCGTCGTGGTTCTCATTCTTGAGCCACACGAACGGAATCCCGGCGGACAAACGTCTGGCGGATAAGACCGAGGTCATTGATCATGACCCGACAAGCCTGGAAGGCGCTTTTAAATACGCCTTAAACGAGCGCCGGTATTTTGGGTTGTTCTATCAGGACAAAAATAAACCCCGGTATGACAAGATCCTTTTGGATCAGACCGCGACCGCGCCCAAGAAGGATCCGGCCGCGATCCTTGATGCATTTAAGGTCTAGGCCCGTATAAGGTTGATGTGATGCGAGAGGCGGGTTTGATGACCCGCCTTTTGTTTTAGGCATGAGAATCGAGAAAATGACAAATGGCAAAGCACAAATGACAAATTAAATGTTCAATTATCAATAACAAATTTTAAAACAAATTCCAAGGCATTCCCCCGTGCTTCAATGGAAAACAGGGAGGATGCCTATGTTGGAAAAACGTTCAGTTTCACCGAGCAAGTATGATCTAGAAGAGAGGACGTTAAAGTTCTCCAAAAGTTGTTTGGAAATATGCCGGTTGTTGGAAAAGAGTCGTATTAATGGGCCGTTGATCGATCAGCTGATACGGTCTGCCACTTCTGTCGGTGCCAATTACCGGGAAGCCAACGAATCATTAACGACGAAGGATTTTTATTATCGGCTTAATATATGCCGTAAGGAAGCCAAAGAAAGTAAATATTGGCTTGAGTTGCTACAAGATTCAAATGAAACGTATCAACATCAAATCAGGCCTATGGTTCAAGAGGCTTTGGAGTTGGTTAAGATTTTCTCTAGTATTGTCTTGCGCCAC
>CAZLRE010000311.1:0-2303 GCA_964561885.1 uncultured Planctomycetales bacterium
CCTGTCCGTAATCCACATAATTGTAGGACGCCCCGTCCCCGTGGCTCACATACAGCGCCCCGTCGGGACCGAAAAAAAGCGTTCCGACGGAATGAGAATCATCGATCTGGCACCAGTCCTCCAGCAGGACCGTCTCCGAGGTCATGACACCTCCGGATGCGGTCAACCTGGACAAACGCGCGCCGGCGGGACAAAAATCAGGATTGGAACAAGTGTCGTTGTAAAACGGAGGCGAACCGCCCAAGGGAGCATCCATCGTATAGAGGACATAAACATACGGTCGCGCCGGGAATTGCGGATCAACGGCGAGCCCCAAAAGCCCGCGGTCGCTGTACTCGTGAACTTGACTGCGAAGATCGGCAAAAACGGTGGGAGTTGTGTCCTGAAGATTGTCGAACACCTTGATAATACCGGATTTCTCCGCGATAAAAACTTTGCCGTCCGGGGAAAAACTGATCGCGGTCGGCTGGACCAGACCGCTAAAGACGATCGTGTCCTGAAAGTTATCAGGCAGAGCAACGGCATTTTTAACGGGAAGAACAACGCCCATCAAAACAAGAATCGCGCCGAATACTTGCGAGGCAATTTTAAAATTCATCTGGGGGAAATCAAATCATTAAATGATGTTTTGCAAAAAATAACATTCTGAACATAACACCATTTATGGAAATTGCAAATGAATTTTCTTCACTAATTGCGCGTGACAGTTCGATTGATTAGATTTCCCGACGCTGACAACCATTCTGTTCCCTAAGCCCGAAGCCCGGAAAGAACACCTTCCGTTCATAAATGCATCGCTCCATAACCCTGCAAAGCTCCTGCTTAACTCTCCTGCATTTTGACTGTTGTCATATTTTTCTTCCGGCAATAAGCGGGATTAGGGCCGCCGACTAGAAAAAAATTCGGACCTTCCTCATCGGCTACCACGGGTTCAAAGACCGTATCAAGACTCAATGCTGAATTCATCATGGACCTCCCTTGATCAAATTACGAGAGTGTTATCCATTTAACGGATAACACTCTCGCGCGCACTCTTACGGAAGCAGAACTGCGTCAATGACGTGAATGACGCCGTTGGATGTTTCAATGTCGGTCTTGGTGACATTGGCATTGTCAACCTTGACGCCTTCGGCGCCGGCTTTGATGGCCAGGTCCTTGCCGTTGACGGTCTTGGCCGATGTCAAATTCACAACATCCTTGGCCAGGACCTTGCCCGCGACCACGTGATAAGTCAGTATCGCGGTTAACTTTTCCTTATTTTCGGGCTTCAAAAGGTCTTCCACCGTTCCTTCCGGTAAATGGGCAAAAGCCGCATCCGTCGGCGCAAAGACGGTGAATGGACCCTCTCCCTTTAAAGTGTCTACCAGTCCCGCTGCCTTGAGCGCGGTCACCAGGGTCGTGAATGAACCTGCCGAGACCGCGGTATCTACGATGTCGGGTTTGGCCGCTTCCTTCTTTGCGCCATATCCCATGCCGTCTCCGGCAAAGGCTGCGGCTGAAAATGCCAGTAAAAACGCGGGTACGAGTGCCAAAGATCGTTGAAGTGTGGTTGTCATGATTTCCTCCGTGTTGTGGTTGGTTCGGTTGAACTAAATGTTATGGGTGTGATTGTAATCTGTCTGGAGTGTTGGTCAACACAGACCAAGCACTGAGGCATCATGGAGAGAAACTACATGGTTAAAAACGGCGGATTTCTACCTTAAGAGGAGCGGATACTTCTACTCTAAATTGAAGAAGATTATGGGGTTAGGTAGAACGGTCTAAGAAATCGAGACCTCACCACTTCCGGGAAGTGTTGCAGGTCCCCTTAAACACTGACATTGAATAATTTTCCGACCAGCGCGGTCAAAGCCATGGCCAACGCGCCCCAGAACGTCACACGAAAGGACGCTTTCAGAATAGGCGCCCCGCCAGTGTATGCGGCCAGCGATCCTAAACCAGCCAGAAATACGAGCGTGGTCGCGAACACCCAAGGAAGCATCGCGCTCTCGGGTGAGAACACCACGACCAAAAGCGGCATCGCGGCGCCGACCGCGAATGTGGCGGCGGATGAGAGCGCCGCCTGCACCGGACGCGCGGTAAACGTGCTGGTGATGCCCAGTTCATCGCGGGCGTGGGCCGCAAGGGCGTCATGCGCCATCAGTTCTTTGGCGACCTGTTTGGCCAATTGAGGCTGTAATGCGCGCGACTCATAGATCGCGGTGAGCTCTTTAAGTTCGCCTTCGGGGTCGTCGGTCAATTCCCTGCGTTCGCGCGCCAGATCAGCGGCTTCGGTGTCCGCCTGCGAGCTCACCGAGACATAC
>CAZLRE010000312.1:0-2300 GCA_964561885.1 uncultured Planctomycetales bacterium
AATTGTTTCTGGTATTTTCTAGCAAGAGTCAACAAAGGAGAACATGATGATCAAAGGTGCAATGAACAAACAATTAATCGTCCGCGTGGGCAATGAGGTCGGAACGCTGGCGCAGATCACAAGTCTTATTTCTTCTTACAAGATCAATATGGTGGCCATTTGCGCGTATGCCGTTGAAGGTAATTGCGTGGTTACCCTGGTCACGGAAAACAACATCCATGCCAAGCGTCTCTTGAAAGAAAAGGGCTATGACGTCACCGAAGAGGACGTGGTCCTAGTCTCGGTCGATAACGCGCCCGGGGCGCTTCACTCCATCACGGAAAAGATCTCGGCCGCTGGTGTCGGTTTAAAGCTCATTTACGGCAGTGTTGATAAAATGGGCAAGACCAGCCGCATCGTCTTTGTATCGGAGGAGAATCCTAAAAAGATACTCCAGGCCCTTAAGATCAAACTCACCTAAACGTCGAATCTATGCGAAAATTTGCCAGTGTTGTTTTGATGTGCATTGTTTTGAGCGGATGCGTTCTGGGTTCTGTCAATCCGTTTTATACACCGGATCTGGCCGTTGAGATGCCGGAGCTTTACGGCGACTGGACCTATGAGGTCAATCCGGAACCGGGGGAAAACGCGCTCATCAGCATATCTGAGGGTAAGATCACCATTTCCGATAAAGGCGCTCCTCCGGCGGATGCGCGTTTGACGTTCTTTAAGGTAGACGGCGCTTTGTTCGCCGACCTTTATCCTGACGAGGGGCAGTTGAAACTCACTTTAGTCGGGGAAGGTGTGCCTGTGCATCTGGTCTGCCTGGTGACATATCAGGAGGGCAGGCTTTTATTTAATCCTTTGGACTATGAATGGGTCCTTAAACAGGCCGAATCCGGAGCCATCAATATTCCATTCAAGAAATCATCCGAAGGTGATAGTGCGGATGTGATATTGACCGCATCGCCTGAACAATGGATTGAATTTTTAAAGACCCATCGCTCGAACCCCCAGGCTTTTCCGCACACGGACGAAGGCTGGCTTATCCGAAAATAAACCCTGTTTTGATATCGCAGGGCCCTATCAAGAAAGGTTGGATGTTTTATGTCACACCAAGTGATCTCATTTCATTACACATTAACGGACCAGAGCGGCAAGCAATTGGATTCCTCCCGCGGGTCGCAACCGTTAACGTTCTTATCCGGCGTCGGACAAATTATTCCCGGTTTGGAGAAGATTTTGGTCGGTATGAAATCCGGCGAACGTAAGAATGTGACCGTCATGCACCAGGAAGCTTACGGCGTTTTTAATCAGAGCCTTGTCTATAAGGTGTCGCGCAGCCAGCTGCCGTCTCAAGAGATCAAGTTGGGTGATGTGTTTGCGACCGGTGAAGGGGCGACCTATCAGGAAGTCATGGTCGTGGATCTGACCGACGAATTTGCGATGCTTGACGGTAACCATCCGCTGGCCGGCAAAGACCTGACGTTTGACGTTGAGATCACCGCCACACGCGTGGCGTCGCCCGAAGAAGTGGCGCACGGCCACGTTCATGGCGAAGGCGGACATCACCATTGATGGTCTTCCTCTGAACAATCAAAAGAACAAATCTCCTTTGAAGATTTGTTCTTGCACAAGGAAAGGCCATCAACCCCGAGGAGGAAACGACGAGGGGTTACCTTGGAGGTAAGTGATAAGTGGTAAGAGGTAAGTAAAGATGAACGTCGCAGTCATCGGCGCATCGGACAACCCCGAGCGCTATTCCAACATGGCGGTCAAGCTTCTCACGGAAAAAGGCCACACGGTTTTTCCGGTGCACAAACGTTTGAAAACGGTGGAAGGATTGAGCGTTTATCCGTCGATAACGGATGTGCCTCAGCCGGTCGATACGGTGTCCATGTATGTGGCCGCTGACATTTCGACCGGGCTTGCGCAGGAGATCCTTCAAAAGAAACCACGGAGGATTATTTTTAATCCTGGCGCCGAGAACCCTGAACTGGAAGCCAAAGCCCGCGCGCAGGGAGTGGCCACTGAAAACGCCTGCACGCTGGTTTTATTAAGAACCAACCAATTTTAACGGATCATATCATGGAACCTAATGCCCAAAGCCCGGAGGCTCTTGAGAAACAAAAACAGTATTTTGAACGCGCCCGCAAAGGTGTTCTGCAGTATTTAAATGAAAAGGGCGGCAAGCTCAATATGGGTGAACTGCACGAGTACAGCTTGAAGAAATATCTCATCCAGCATCAGCGTTTTTCCCAGATGATGGAAACATTTGTCGGCGAGAATCTGGTTGTGTTTGACTGGGGAACGCAGGATGT
>CAZLRE010000313.1:0-651 GCA_964561885.1 uncultured Planctomycetales bacterium
GGAAAGCCAAAGTCGCGTCGTTAACCCCGTGTTCGCATTGCCAGAAACCGATCATTCCGCATCGCATCTGCCCGTTCTGCGGATATTACCGCGGCAGCCAGATCGTTTCGGCGCGCGTGAAAGCATCAAAAACAAATTAATAAACATATTGTTGGGGGTAAGGGGTGTGGAGAAGGTTTTTTCTCCAAACTCCTTACGCCAAACTCCAATCAATTAAGTTAACGATCTACTGGAGCGCACGAGCGTGAATATCGTTGTTGATGCCATGGGCGGAGATTACGCCCCGGAAAATGTGGTCGCCGGTGTTGTTGAAGCGGTTAAAGAAGAGACCGTCACGATCACTTTGATCGGCATCGAAGAGCGCGTCCGCGCCGAGCTCAAAAAACATTCTTATCCGCAGGAACGTATCCAGGTCCTTCATGCGCCTGAAGTCGTTGAAATGAACGATCCGGCCATCGCATCCATCCGGCAGAAAAAGAATTCATCGATCACCTTAGGTATTAATCTCCTTAAAGAATCCCCCGACAAATATGACGCTTTTATCAGCGCAGGCAACACCGGCGCTGTGGTTGCGGCTGCGACCCTCAAGCTGGGAATGATCCCGGGAGTGGACCGACCGGCGATCGGCATTGTGATCCCGACCCTTAAAGG
>CAZLRE010000313.1:661-2299 GCA_964561885.1 uncultured Planctomycetales bacterium
AAAGGTTTTGCGTTCATGATCGATGTCGGTGCCAACACCATGCCCAAGGCTGAACATTTGCTCCATCAAGGGATCATGGCCCGTATTTATATGCGCGAGGTTCACAACATTGAAAATCCGACGGTCGGCCTTTTGAATATCGGTGAAGAAGAGTGCAAGGGGACCGGGTTTGAAAAAGAAGCTCACAAGTTGATGTCGGAGAAGGTCAAGAATTTTATCGGGAACATCGAAGCGAATGAAGTTTACACCGGCAAATGCGACTGCATCATTTGTGACGGGTTTGTGGGCAATGTGGTCCTGAAAGTTTCCGAAGGGCTTATGGAGTCATCGGGAAAGCTCATCAAGCGCGAAGTCAAAAAGGATCCCATTGCCATGTTGGGCGCGCTTTTGATGAAGTTCCGCATGACACATATTAAAAAGCTTGTGGATTATTCCGAATACGGCGGCGCGCCTCTGTTAGGTGTTAACGGCATTGTCATGATCAGTCATGGCCGTTCTTCAGCTAAGGCCATCAAGAACGCCATCCGCGCCACCAAGCGCGAGATCGAGCACAGCATTATCAGCAAACTCACCAAAGAGATCGCCGGGCAGGTATGAGAAACGTAGGGATCCTCGCGGTAGGAAAATATTTACCCGCCAAACGTCTCACTAATTTTGATCTTGAAAAGATCGTGGATACGACCGATGAATGGATCCGCACCCGCACGGGGATATCCGAACGGCGTATCGCGGCCGACGGCGAGAAGACAAGCGACCTGGCCATCAAAGCCGCGCATGATGTTTTAAAGCGGTCTTCCATTGATCCTACCGCGATCGATCTTATCCTCGTAGCCACCATCAGCGCTGACAGCAATTTTCCTTCGATGGCCTGCCTTGTTCAGAAGGCGATCGGCGCTGATCGCGCGGTCGCTTTTGATATTTCCGCGGCCTGCTCCGGCTATCTTTACGCCATGACGACCGCAAAACAATACATCCAAACCGGTTTATATAATAATGCGCTCATCATCGCGGCCGAGCGGATCACCAAATTGATCGACTGGAAGGACCGCAGCACCTGTGTTCTCTTCGGGGACGGAGCTGGCGCCTGTTTGCTCGGTCCGGTTGATTCCAACGGCATTGTGGCGGACTTCATGCACAGCCAGGGCGAGTTCTCGAATCTCATGGAGGTTGTTGTCGAGGATGTCCGCAGCCCGAATTCCGACAAGGAATCCGCCTCCAAACTGCCCTATGTGGTCATGCAGGGGCAGGAACTTTTTAAGATCGCGGTCAATTCCATGGCCGAAGCGGTTGAGGAAGTTCTAAAGAAGGCCGGCATTGAGATGTCGCAGGTCGACTGCGTTGTTCCGCACCAGGCCAATGACCGTATCATCAGCGCGGTCGCCAAGAAACTGGATATCCCCAAAGAAAAATTTTTCATTAACATTGATAAGTACGGCAATATGTCGGCGGCATCGATCGCGGTTGCGCTTCAGGAAGCGGTTGAATGCGGACGCATTACGAAGGGTTCGACCGTGGTTCTTGTTGCCTTTGGCGCAGGGTTGGTTGCCGGCGCGAATGTGGTTAAGTGGTAGCCCTTAGTGCGTAGTAAGTTTGCTTCGCTCAACGCTTGCTTTGACGCATGTTTCGCTCGCAATGACG
>CAZLRE010000314.1:0-2284 GCA_964561885.1 uncultured Planctomycetales bacterium
AAAAGAAGGTCTATATCCCCTGGGACCCTGACCCCGAGAACAGCGGTGGAAAGCTTTTATCGACTGTCGTGGTTTCGGGAGATGAAATCTTGGCCTTCAGCAAACAGCTTTTCTCCGTTCCCGACCGATTCGGGCGTTATGTGGAGAGGACCAAAGAAAGCGGCCGCAATTTAAGTTTGGTATCGAATATCGGCGCGATCCTTTTTATCGTGGGGGCCATTTGGGTCATCATGGTCAGACGCAATCATCTGACCATGAACGCCACAAAGAGATTCTATATCAAGGTGATTTTATTTTTGTTCGTTCTTTCAGTTCTTTCCGGTTTGAATAATTCCCAAGGTTATATTTACAGTTATCCGACAACACAACCGTATATCCCATACCTGATCCGTCAGGTCATTTACGAAGTCCTGGACCGGTTCTTATTTTTTGTGTGTTTCATCATTCCATGCCTTGCCGGTGAACTTTTGCGATTCGAAATTTTTCCCCGAAAACCCAAGATCAGCATGTTCCATTATGTGACCTCGACATTTTTATCGCGGGACGTGGCGCGTTCGATTGTTTTGGGTTATTGCTTTGCTATCATCATGATCGGCCTGCAAAGCCTTATTTTTGAGTTCGGTTATCATTATTGTGATGTCTGGATGGAACGGGGAAAGCTGAGCAGTTTTTCATCCGCCTATTTTCCGTTTCTGGGCGTGCTGATGCTCGCGGTGAGCGCGAGCGTTAGCGAAGAGACGTTTTACCGTTTGTTCGGTGTTAATTTCTCCTTCAAACTATTTCGCAATGCGCTTTTGGCCATCCTGGTGCCTTCTGTTATCTGGGGCTTCGGGCATACGGGATATATTGTTTTCCCGTTTTGGTTCAGGGGACTGGAAGTGACCATTTTGGGGATATTTATTTCGCTGGTGTATTTGCGCTATGGAATGATCAGTGTGGTCGTTTTGCATTATGTCTTTGATGCTTTCTGGGCAAGTGCGCCCTATGTGTTTGGCCGGTCGCACAATGTGGATTTTTGGATGTCCCTGAACGTTCTAGTTTTACCATTAATGTGGGGGGCGGCCGCCGCTTTTGTTAACCGTCCCACACATACTAAAAGAGTCGAATGGCGGCTTAACCCCAACCAGCGTTTTAACCTTGAGATCATAAAGATCTATATTCAGGAACAATCCCGAAAGCCTTCGTTTCATTCCGATACCTTGCGGGCCCAGTTGATCCGTGCGGGATGGGACATCGCGGTCATCGACGTGGCCTTTCAAGAGCTCGGCCTTGAACTTTCCGGCGAACACACCTTGAGCGACCCATGATTTTTATTGCGCCGGTAGTGTTTTTTGCTATACTGCAGTCAAATTCCAACCAACCATTTCGCAGGCCATAATGCTTTTAAATCCTGTCGCATACCATTCTCCCAGAACACTTAAAGAAGCGGCACAGCTGTACGCTGAGCTTGAGGATGTCAAGATCCTGGCAGGGGGGACATTCGTCTTAAACAGCCTCAAAATGCTTAAACGCAAGGGGACAAAAACCCCGTCCAACATCATCAGTTTACGGAAAATTGACGAGCTCAAAGGTGTGCGTATGCAGGGGGATAGTTTGGTCATTTCGGCCATGACGGTCATCAATGATCTGTTCGTATCGCCTCTTTTGACCGGTCATTTCGCTGTTCTTCGGACCGTATGCCGCAACATCTCAACTAACCCCATCCGCAATATGGCGACCGTGGGAGGCAACCTCACATGCCGCTACACCTGGACGGAAATGGGGGCGGTCATGATCGCTCTTAATGCCCAGATGCATTTTATTGGACCTGACGGAAAAGAATCAGTCATCAGCGCCGAGGATTTTTTCAAGAATGCCGCTAAATCTGACAGAATATTCACACACGTGACGATCAAGCGTGATCCTTGCGCGCGTGTGGCTTACCGGCGGGTCAAAAAAACCATGCACGTGGATGTACCGCTTTTGGCGGTATGCGTAAAAATAGCTGTTCAAGACGGCGTGATCCGTGAACCGCGTGTAACTGTCAATAGCGGAACAACATTCGCGCAACGTGATTACCTATTGGAAAAGTTTCTCAACGGAGCGCCCGCGCGCGTTCAAACAGCTCAACAGGCGCTCGAACATTTGGATGTGAATATTTACGATAAGCGCAGTGATGAATACAAAAGTCATATGTTCCGTGTTTCTATTCGCAGCGCCTTGTTGGAGACCATCAATTCACACTGATATCACTATGACAACGACCCAACTGACCATCAACAATAAACGCTACGATCTGAAACTC
>CAZLRE010000315.1:0-2283 GCA_964561885.1 uncultured Planctomycetales bacterium
GCCTGATCTTGATTGGATTTTTGAGTTCTTGCTTTGGCTATTTCGCCAGGGTCATTTTTAAGATGGTAGAGTTCATAAAAACCATTTTGATATATTAATTTCCACTCGTTTGTTCTGATGGACCTCCGAGATCCCCAACCGCTATAAGTAAACGGATTGATCTCTTGAGCGGGGCCACCATCCAGCAACGGCCTAAAACTTTTTCCTTCCATAGGGCTTTTGGGGGCAATGCCGAGTAAATCCAGGATGGTCGGCATTAAATCGATCAGCTGGACCTGGTTTGAAATTTTTTTTCCTTTCGTCATCGTTGATCCGGGAAGCTTGACGATCAGAGGGACCTTTAAAACTTCATCGTACATGCTTCCCTCGATATAAAGTTTCAGTTTTCCATGGCCCAGAAGGTCTGATCCGTGGTCAGAGGTTATGATGATGATCGTATTGTCAGCAAGTTTTAGTTCAACAAGCTTATCAAAAAGTTTTTTGTGCCAGTGATCACTATATCTAAGTCCATTGTCGTAATCTGCAATGATATGCTCTTTGTCCCGTTCGTTTAGCACGACTTCTTTTGTATAAAGGGCTGTACTGAGGCCCGCTCTGTAGGTATTCCTTGTCGTTTGGGCCAATTTAATACGGGGTACCGAAAGCAGCTCATCCGCAATGCCTTCGTAATCCTTATCGAATTTAAATTCGTGAGGAACATTGGTTGGCATAAAAAGATCATAATTATGAACAAAAAGGAAGAATGGGCGGTCTTTGTTCTCTTCAAGCCATTCGATGGCCTTGGGAATAATTATGTTTGAGCGTCCCAGATCTCCGGGAATAATATGGGGTTGCTCAGCAGTGGAAGAATAATAGGTATTAAAACCTTGGTTTAACCCGAAAATCGGCTCCAGAAATATCCCGCCCACAATCGCACCGGTCTGGTAACCGGCGTCCCGCAGTATCTCGGCCAATGTCGTCTCTGTTTCCGGAAGAGAAAGATTCTTTTTGGTTATGTTATGGGAATGCGGATATTTGGAAGTAAAGATCGACGCATGGCTGGGTAATGTATACCATGCCTGGCTGAGGGCATTCTCGAACAGAACGCCCTCACTGGCGATCTTATCAAAATTGGGGGTTGTTTTGCGGTGGTATCCATAGCTCGAAAAATGATCCGCATTGGCGGCATCCACCAGGATAAAAAGCACGTTCAATGGCCGCTCTTTGGCGTCAGTGGAACAAGGCAGAAGAAATACAAATCCTGTAATGATGGAAATGTATGTCAGGAGTAGAAGTTGCTTGTGCATTTTGTTGGCTCTTGTCAAAAGGGTATGCTCACCAATATCCGTGTTCCCGGATCTGTTTGGATTTATCTTCGGAGAAGATTTTCTTGGATTTATTCTTTAGCCCAAAAGCTGCAGTTCGTTCAAGCCATTTGTCCAATTCTTTGGTTAGCTTTTTAGAAATCTCCGGGTTCTTTTCATAGAAGTTTTCTGATTCATCAGGGTCCAGGAGCAAATTGTAAAGCTGATAAGTTACCTCCGGCGCAGGATCAATGTAAGTAGGATGGGTCTCTTGTTTATCGACATAGCTGTGATAGGCGCTCATAATATTCTTGCCATTCGAGGCTTTGAATTTTTCTAACCACTCAAAGTCCAGCTTGATCTTCCGTCGGCTTTCACGGACCAGTTTCCATTCTTTATTCCGGATGTATTCGCTGGAACTCAAATAATGATATTGGACGGTTGGCCAGTATTTGGTTCCGCCGTAGACATATTTGTTGATCTCTTTTTCGGTGTTGATCAGAGGCATCAGGTTCTTGCCTTGGGCATTTTTGGGAACAGGTAAATCCATGAGCGTGAGCAAAGTCGGCATCAGGTCGATGATCTGGACCAGTCCATTGACCCGTTTTCCCTCTTTCCCGGGAAGTTTAATAACCAAAGGCACGTGGATCACGACATCATCATAGGTGCCGCGGACTACGCCTGCTCTGCCGAAACGGCCTTGTTTGGCGAATAATTCCCCATGGTCCGCAAATATGACAATGATCGTTTTGGCTAACACTTGAGGATCTATTGATTTCAAGAACCGGCTGAGGAGTTGATCTTCCATGAGAACTTCTTCATCATAGAGATCCCGCAGATGAGCGATATGTTTTTCGTCCAATATGATGTTTTCGTCCCACCAGACCTTATCTTTGAAAGACACGGAATATTTGTCTTTCTCGCTGGTTTCCCAACCTCTGTAACAACGATTTAAGTCAAGTTCGATTTCCTTGTCTTCTATTGAGCTGAATGTGCCTTT
>CAZLRE010000316.1:0-2279 GCA_964561885.1 uncultured Planctomycetales bacterium
TCAGACCTCCATTCGTCCTCAAAGGGTGATGGAGGTTTGACACTCGTTTGATTTTACGGCGATTAAGCCGGGTTTGGCCAAGCGCTCAGATTCCTTTTAATCCTTAGTAATGGATAATTGATCCATCGAAAGAGAATATGGGAAAATTGAAGATCAAGAATTTCAGCAAGTTCCAAGATAATTTTGAAGTCCCCAACCTTTTAGACATTCAGACCGTTTCCTATGAAGAGTTCCTCCAGCGTGATCTCATGCCTGATCAGCGCAAGGACGTTGGTTTGGAAGAGGTCTTCCGCGAAGTGTTTCCCCTTGAAAGCTACGACGGGCAGATCCGCCTGGAATACATCGGTTACACATTAGGCAAAGAGAAATATTCCCGTTACGAGTGTCAGCGCCGCGGTATGACCTATGCCGCCCCCTTGAAGGTCAAGCTTCGCCTTGTGACTCCTGTTGATATCAAAGAACAGGAAGTCTATTTCGGCGATTTCCCGCTTATGACCGACACAGGAACCTTCATCATCAACGGTGATGAGCGTGTTGTCGTCTCCCAGATCCAGCGTCCGCCGGGGGTTTCCTTTGAAGAAGAGACCCATCCGACAGGCAAAAGCATTTATTACGGGCGTATCATCCCTTCACGCGGCGCCTGGTTTGAGATCAAGTATGACCTCAACGATGTGCTGATCGCGTTTGTCGACCGCCGCCGTAATTTTCCTGCATCGCAGATCCTGCGCATCATGGGTTTGGCCGATGCCGAAGCCATGCAGAAAATGCTGGGCGATTATTACGACAAATTAAAGCCGACGCTTGAGAAGGACCACACAACCTCGAAAGAAGAGGCTCTTCTTGATTTCTATCGTAAAATGCGTCCCACCGAACCTGCGACTGTCGAAGTCGCCGAGACGCTCTTTTACCGTTTATTTTCCGACCCCAAACGTTACGACTTAAGCAAGGTCGGCCGCCACATTGTAAATTAAACAGCGAACTTCCTTTGGATAACCGCGTTCTGGACATTAAGACCGTTGTCGAGGTCATTAAATACTTGGCAGGTCTGCGCGAAGGCCGCGGTGAGACCGATGATATCGACCACTTGGGTAACCGCCGTATCAAATCGGTCGGGGAGCTGGTCCAAAACCAGGTCCGCATCGGTTTGGCGCGTCTGGAACGTTCCATCAAGGAACGCTTGGTCGTCATGAGCAGTTTTGAGAATCTGACGATCCATCATTTGATCAATTCCCGTTTGTTCTCCAACCAGATCCAGGACTTCTTTGCCAGAAGCCAGTTGTCACAATTCATGGATCAGGTCAATCCGTTATCTGAGATGACCCACAAGCGCCGTATGTCCGCACTTGGTCCGGGCGGTCTTTCCCGCGAACGCGCCGGTTTTGAAGTGCGCGACGTTCACCCGACGCACTATGGCCGCGTTTGTCCGATCGAAACGCCTGAAGGTCCGAATATCGGTCTGATCGCGTCCTTGACCACTTGCGCGCGTGTCAATGAACTTGGATTCATTGAAACGCCTTACCGCAAAGTTGTGGACGGAAAGATCATGAAAAAATTCGAGTATTTAACCGCTGATATCGATCAGAACAAGTACATCGCCCAGGCGAATACGCGTTTTGACAAAGACGGCACGATCACGGATAAGGACGTGTCCTGCCGTTATAAAGCGGACTTCCCGAGGGTCAACCCGAATAAGGTTGAGCTCATGGACGTTTCGCCCAAGCAGCTTGTTTCTGTGGCCGCATCTTTGATCCCGTTCTTGGAGCACGACGACGCTAACCGCGCGCTCATGGGTTCGAACATGCAGCGCCAGGCTGTTCCGTTGATGGTCACTGAAGTTCCTTATGTCGGGACCGGCATGGAAGAAAAAGTGGCCCGGGACTCCGGCGTTGTGGTTGTGGCCAAGGAATCCGGCACGGTCACCAAAGTTGACGGTAAGGAAATAGTTGTTGGAAAGACGTCTTATCCGCTTAAGAATTTTATGCGTTCCAACGCCAATACGTGCGTTCATCAGGCGCCTTTGGTGAAATTGGGACAAAAAGTGGAAGCCGGGCAGATTATCGCTGACGGTATCGGTACCAGGGACGGACGTTTGGCCCTGGGCCGTAATGTTATCGTCGCCTTCATGCCGTGGCGCGGTTATAACTTCGAAGACGCTATTTTGATCAATGAGCGCGTTGTTGCAGAAGATAAGTTCACATCCATTCACGTTGAGCGTTTTGAGTGTGAATGCCGTGAGACCCGCCTGGGCAACGAAGAGATCACGCGCGATATTCCGAACG
>CAZLRE010000317.1:0-2277 GCA_964561885.1 uncultured Planctomycetales bacterium
CGCACATACAGCTGCCCCCGACGAAATACCGCACAAGATCCCTTCTTCGCGCATCAATAATTTGGCATGGGCAAAAGCTTCGTCATTATCAACCCCAATGATCTCATCGATCAACTTCGTGTTCAAAATAGATGGGATGAAACCCGCGCCGATCCCTTGGATCTTATGCGGGCCCGGAGCGCCGCCAGACAAAACCGGCGAGCCTTTCGGTTCGACAGCAACTGTCTTAAAGGCCGGTTTACGTTTTTTGATCACTTCAGATACGCCGGTGATCGTCCCGCCGGTGCCGATGCCGGAGATCAGGATATCAGCTTTACCGTCGGTGTCATTCCAGATCTCTTCCGCAGTCGTCTTGCGGTGGATCTCCGGGTTAGCCGGATTATCGAATTGCTGCGGCATAAAATAATTGCTGTCGCTTTCGGCAAGTTCTTTGGCTTTTTTGATGGCGCCCTTCATCCCTTCAGAACCCGGCGTCAAAACCAAATTCGCGCCTAACCCGCGCAATAAAGCACGTCGTTCCAAGCTCATCGTTTCCGGCATGGTCAACGTAAGCTTATAACCTTTCACCGCACAAACAAAAGCGAGCGCGATCCCGGTGTTTCCCGACGTGGGTTCCACGATCACAGTGTTCTTGTTGATCTTGCCAGCTTTCTCTGCGGCGTCGATCATCGCGAAACCGATGCGATCCTTGACCGATCCAAGCGGATTAAAATATTCCAATTTCAAAACAATATCGGCATAGCAGCCTTTATTGATCTTGTTCAAACGGACCAAGGGAGTTTTTCCGATGAGTTCAATGATGTCATTAGCGATTTTCATAATGCTTTCTCCTCGTTTTTTCTTTGTGCTTTACGTTCTCAACTCAACTCACGCAAATAGATCATTAAGATCGTGATCGCAGCTGGCGTTACGCCGGAGATACGATTGGCCTGACCCAATGTCAGTGGAGAAAATCTTGCCAGTTTCTGCTGGATCTCTTTCGACAAACCGGAAATGATCGTGTAATCAAGATCTTTCGGGATCTTGATATTCTCGATATGACGAAAACGCTCGACACTCTTATGTTGGCGCTCGATAAACCCTTCGTACTTGATCTCGTATTCGACTTGGTCAATGACCTGCTGAGGAAAATTCTTCAATTTTCCGTCGAACGGAGCGATCATATGATATTTCACTTCCGGACGCTTAAGAATTGCGCTCAACGTCGATGGCTGGCGTAACGGAGAACTATTATTCTCAACTAAAATTCTATCTAACTCGGAACCCGGCATCATGCGGGTCGTACGCAAATGCTCGATTTCCTCGTCGATCGATCTGTATTTGCTGATGATCCTATCGTAATCTTCCGTACTTAATAAACCAAATTCATGGCCATAACGACACATGCGGCGGTCGGCATTGTCTTCTCTGATGATCAGACGATATTCCACGCGCGACGTGAACATGCGGTACGGCTCATCCGTTCCCTTCGTCGTGAGATCATCGATCAGAACACCGAGATACGCTTCATCGCGGCGCAAAATGAACGGCGGCAAATTCTTCACATTCAGAGCCGCATTGATACCCGCGACCATTCCCTGTCCGGCCGCTTCTTCATAACCGGTCGTCCCGTTAATTTGTCCGGCAAGGAACAAGCCCTGGACTTTCTTCGTTTCTAATGTCGGGAACAATTCCGTCGGAGGAATGACGCCATGCTCGATCGAATATCCGGCGCGGACGATCTTGGCATGTTCCATCCCCTTGATCGAGTGGACCATTTGTTCCTGAACTTCAACAGGCAAACCGGTAGAAATGCCGTTCGGGTAATATTCATCCGTGTCTAAACCTTCCGGCTCAAGAAAAACATGGTGGCTGCCGCGGTCGCTGAATCTCTTAATTTTGTCTTCGATCGACGGGCAGTAGCGCACGCCGGTCGCCTGGATCTGTCCAGAATACATAGGTGACAAATGCATATTCTGACGGATAATCTCGTGCGTCAGTTCGCTGGTATGCGTGATGTGGCACGGGACTAACTTTTGTTCTTTGGGAATTTCAGGCGTGCGGAAAGAAAACGGGACAGGTGGGTCGTCGGAATGCTGGGCTTCCAACTGTGAAAAATCAATGGTCTTGCCATCAATGCGCGGCGGTGTTCCCGTTTTAAAGAATACGACCGGAAATCCCAAATCGCGAATATTATCAACTAGTTTAATGGAAGCCGGTTCACCGATGCGTCCACCAGAGGTGATCTGCGGGCCCATGTGAATGCGGCCGCCTAAAAATGTTCCGGTCGTGATAACA
>CAZLRE010000318.1:0-747 GCA_964561885.1 uncultured Planctomycetales bacterium
GACGAACATTTCCGCATCCTATTTTGAATGGGAACTGGCATGCTGGACACAGAACGGTAAAAAAAGAAAAGTTCATGCCTTTGATCTGACCCATGCCAAGCCCGGGGAGAGCTATGCTTTTTCAAACGGCAAGTTCACGATCGCCGTCAAGCAGTTCTATCCGAACGCGCACGCTTATTCACTCAATTCAAAGGAAAAGGCGGCTGCTTTGCCGCGCAATGCATCAGGTATCGCTCTTCTGGAGCCGCAGGAATTATCCGCTGAACGGGAAAAGAACGTGGCCGGCGGGATCTTTGAGGTGAGTGTTCCGGGAGAAGAAAGTTTTGAGGTGCTGCTTTACGGCGCAGACTCCAAACCTGTTCCGGTCAAAGTTGGAGAGAACCAATATTTTCTAGCCTTACAGCACAAGAAATATGAATTGCCTTTGACCATTGAGCTTGTGGATTTCCGCGCGCAATTCCATCCCGGCACCGAGACCGCCAAAAGTTATGAGAGCACGGTCAAGATCACTCACGGCGGCGCGTCCCGCGAGGTCGTCATTTCCATGAACAATCCGCTGACCTACAAAGATTACACCTTCTTTCAAGCGTCCTATGCGATCGACTCATTCGGCCAGGAATATTCGACATTCGCGGTCGTTAAAAATATGGGACGTTTCATGCCGTACGTTTCAAGCCTCATCACCTTCGGCGGGCTTGCGCTTCATTTTATGATGATGGCCTTTGCCTCCCGCCGTGAGAAAGGGGG
>CAZLRE010000318.1:757-2268 GCA_964561885.1 uncultured Planctomycetales bacterium
GATGAAAAGACCGCTGATGATCCTGGCGATGATGTTCTTGCTTTGTTTGCCCGCCGCTGTTCATGGTCAAATGGCGCCTAAAGGTGTTGCTTCGGTGACCGTTATCAAACGTTTACCGGTATTGGATAACGGCCGCATCAAGCCGCTTGACACCTACGCCCGTTCATTGCTGATCCAGTTCTCCGGACGCCAGAGTTACGAGCGAAAGCCCGCTGTGGCATGGCTTGTGCGTCACTTATTTTCGCCGGAGATGTCCAGCCGCGACAAGGTGTTTCTCATCAACAATCCCGCGATCGCAACCGATCTGGGGCTCAAGGTCGACAAGCATCGACGTTATAGTTTCGCTCAACTGGAACCGCATTTGGATAAGCTGGCTGATCTGGCGCAGGCGGCGATGAGCATTCCCGATAAAGAACGGGATGTAGTCGAAGCCGAGATCATCCGTGTTTTTAATAACCTGAAAACCTATATCGATCTTTCTCGTGTTTTTCAGTTCGCTTTTCCAGCCCAGGATTTTACGATCGAGGATGCCGAATTAAAGAAACAGCTGCAGCTTCCCCAGGAACAATCCCAGTTCAGTTTTCTGGATATCGCTTTAAGTGTGGAAGAGCTGCAGCGCATCATGAACGGCCTTCAAAGCAAAGACTCGGCGTTGTGGACCGCCCAGGAGAAATTGGTGGTCGATCTGGTGACCAGTCTTTTTCACTGGTCGTCGGTTTATACCGATCTGCCCTTGGCCATTATTCCTTCGCAGAATCAAGACGGTCATTGGATAAGTCCGTGGGACGCCATCCGCAGCGGTTTTCAGAATGAAGAAACCCGCCGGGAGATGAGTTTTCTGCGCAATGTGATCGTTTCGTATTGGAACGGCGAACAGATCCCGTTCGATGTCAATGCGCGCTTGTATGTGGAATCCATCAAAAAACGTATTCCCAAAGCTGAGCGGGTCATGAAGCGCGTTGATCTAGAGCTTATTTATAACAAAGCTGATTTCTTTTTGTATTCCAAGATATTTTATTTGTTAGCGTTCATCCTTTTTTTGGTTTCGTTGGCAGCCGAACGGGCGTTGTTGTACCGCATGGCGCTGGGTCTTGTGATCTTAGGTTTTGTTCCGCATGTGATCGCCATTGTCATGCGGATCATTATTTTGGCCCGTCCGCCGGTCTCAACGCTTTATGAAACCTTCATCTTTGTTGCTTTTGTTGTTGTGCTCCTGGGGCTCATTGTTGAATTCTTCAACCGCCGCTGGCTGGGGATTGTCACCGCAAGCGTGGGCGGGTTTATCCTTTTAATGATCGCGGCCAAGTACAGCATGGAAGGCGACACGCTTAAAATGCTCATCGCCGTTTTGAATTCGAATTTTTGGTTAAGCACGCACGTCATTTCCATCACAGCCGGATACGGCAGCGCCTGCGCCGCTGGGATATTGGGTCATGTCTATCTTCTACAGGCGGTTTTTAAAAAGACCGACAAGAAATTACTGGAATCAACCTACCGGACATTGATGGGAA
>CAZLRE010000319.1:0-2241 GCA_964561885.1 uncultured Planctomycetales bacterium
AAATTCCTTTTATTGACCTGGTGCGCTTCAAAAATATCGCGGCGAAAATCCTGGTTCTGCATCAGGTCATTGGCTTTGACCAATAACGCCGGTTCCTTGCGCCAATCCCCGAACACATTGTTGTAACGGTCGAGCAATTGCGAAAAACTTTCCGAAAGCCACGTGTGAATGTGAATACCGTTGGTGATCGCATCGACCTTGCTCGCAAAGTCGGGGAACTGCAAACGCGTGATCTCACCATGTTTTTGAGCGACCGCATTGACCTTGGCGCAATTATCCAGACAAAGATAGGTCAGATTCATCTCATCGGAATCTTTGCTTTCCCTGCCGAATTTCTTGGCAGCTTCCAGATATTCATCGCCATAGATCTCGCCGATGTCATTTAAATGGAACCTGTCATGCCCTGCCGCCACGGGCGTATGGCAGGTATACATGAACTTCTTTTTCTCTTGCTGCATCTGCGCTTTGTCGGAGAGCTGAAGATATTTCTCGATGAACGCAAAGGCCGCATGACCTTCATTGAGATGATAACGATCGATGGTTGGACCCAGACAATCAATGGCCTTGATAGCCCCGATCCCCAGGATCGAACGCTGAAAGATCCGCCATGACACATGGTCGCTGCGGTAGAGCTGATCGGTCAGTTTGCGGAAATACTCGCTGTTTTCTTCAACGTTCGAATCCAGAAGAACGAGCGGACAAACGTTCTTCTTATCATAACTGTATACATAATATTTCCAGAGCCTCAGAAACAGCTTGCCCTTTTTCGTGTCGATCGTAATTTTGTGTTTAAGAGGGATCAGCCCGGGATAGGTCCAAGGATCCCAGGAAAGCTCTTCGGGCATTTGCCCGTGCTTGTACCAGAAATTTTGTTTAAAGTAACCTTTGTTCCACAAGATCCCGACGGACATGACCGAAAGCCCCAAATCAGCGATGCTTTTAACAGTATCGCCCGCCAGCACGCCCAAACCCCCGCTGTAAATGGGAATATCGAGCATTTTGTCGATGTTGATCTTAAACACGTAATCCGAGATCCAATAATTCGAGAAGACCTCATGCTTGAAGAATTTGTTCTTCTCGCTCATCGGTCTTTTGAGCTGAAAGGAATTGTAGATGCTCGGGGCAAGGCCATACTCCATCGACAAATACGCAACGGATTTGATCTGGTTATCCAGCAGTTTCTGCTCGGCTTCAAAAATTGGCTGGATCGGAAAACCGAAATAGCTATCCGGCGTGATATCGTTCTTGTAATTTCTGTCGAACTGTTCGATGGAATCCACAAGTGTCTGATAATCGAATTTCTGATGAGTAGCGGTGCGGTTCAAAACTTCCTCCTTGGAAAATGATGACGAAAACAGCGCTATTATAGCAAAATTTATTGTTTTGTCCGGCAGACAATCAACTATCTTTGAATGCTCTTGCCGATCTGAAAATCTTTATAACGTTTGCTTTTATAGACCTTCATCTGGCCGTCCCTGCCTTTGGCCATGATGATGCTGGCGTAATTCTTGCCCAGACCATCAATGAGTTTGGTCCCTTCAACGGGATCAAGGATACACAAGGCGGTCGCAAGCACGTCGTTATCCATGGCCGTCGGAGCGATCACGGTTGCGCTCACGACTCCCTTCTGCGGGTACCCCGTCAGCGGGTTGATGATATGCGAAAAGCGCTGACCTGCGATAAAATAAAATTTCTCATAATCACCGGATGTTGAGACAGAAAGATCTGAGACCCTGACCACATCCAGGATCTTTGATTTGTCTTCCGGGTTGCGGATGGCGATCGTCCATGGCTTGCGGCTGCAGTTATGGCCGGAGGCGTACATATCTCCGGCGGCATCGATAAGAAAATTCCTGATGCCGCGTTTATGAAGGACCTTGACCGCTTCATCCAGCGCAAAGCCGGTGGCGATACCTCCCAGGTCAACTTTAGTGTTCGGATTCTTGATCTCAACGCGGTTGCCCAGTAAAATCTTAACACTCGACAATCTGGCATTGACTTTGGCGCCTGCCAATTCTTCAGCCGTCGGAAGACGGTTCTCTTTCTGCGCCTGCCACCACACCTCCATAAGACTGCGGACGGTGATATCAAACACCCCATTGGTCATTTCCTTATACCGGACGGCTTCCTTTAAGACATGGATCGTGTCTTCCCCGACTTTCTGGGGATTCTCATAGGACCGGTTGATCTTGCCCACATCACTGTCATCGATAAAATTGCTCATGCGCGTGTAAATATCTC
>CAZLRE010000320.1:0-2231 GCA_964561885.1 uncultured Planctomycetales bacterium
CGATAACCAAACCCCATAAAAGGCGTCAGGCGCGTATGACCGTTGATCATGAAATCATATCCCGCCACGGCCTTGGCCTCCAAAATGTGCTGCCTAAAATCATCGTCGTCGATGGGCCAGCCAATATTGCTGTATTCTGTTTTCCCTGTGCGATAATCCAAGGTGACCTTATAGCGGCTCACATCATTGACGTTCTTGATAGCATCCATGAGAGAATGATACGGGCCATTGCCGGGCATCACATGTTCATACCCCAAATGCAGCCCCACCAAATTACCTTCATTCATCTTAGCGTTCAATCTTCCAAGATTGTTCTCATACTCATCCTGTTCGAATTTATAAGACGAAAAACTCACGCCGGCTTCCCATTGACGGTTCGGATTGCGTTTGGGTCCATGATCATCATTTACATAAACAGGCGGGTTCTTCTTTTGAAATGCTGCGCTCACCGCGGCCTTCTTCGGCTCCGGTTTCTCATCTTCGAAAATGACTAGATCTTCTTCTGGGATATAGGCAGCATTGTCTGCCGATTCGCTGGTCAATTCACCTGCCATTTCCTTGAACCGGTCATCTTGTTCATCATCGACTGTTTCAAAGGTGGGTTCTTCCTCTGCGGCGTCGGGATCTTCGGCAGGTTCGCCATCGAACATGACCTGGGCCGTTAGCATGTCTTGATCTGAGGTCACGTCTTTCAAGTCCGGAGCTGTTGCCGGTTCAGCTTGGGCTTGAGCCTGCTCTCCAGGAATGTTATAGCGGACCTTCCATTCGCCTTTTTCATCCTGATAAAGCTCAACTTCCGTGGTTTCTGTATCGGCTTGCTGCGCTTCTTGGACCGATGGCCTCGCCGAAGTCTCATTCGCCGGTTGGGCATTCAAATACTTGAGCTCCCATTGGCCCTGCTCATTCTGATAAAGTTCAACTTCGGGAGTTGCGCTTGAAGCGGCGGGACATAAGAACGCACCCAACACGAACATCAACGCTGCAACCAGGGTCATGCCCCGGAACAACCCTTTGAGCTCACAATGACGAAACCCCATCAAATTCTCCTTTTGATCAATACGTTGTATGAACTTTCATTCAATCGCTAAGACTTCTAATAGCTTGATGTTGGGATAATTTATAAAGAAATTACCAGCTTTTGAAAACTCAACGATAATAGCATGAAATGTCATTTTTTGGATAATTTTGTTATTCTGAGCCAATCACCCCAAACACCTCAAAACAGACCATTAATTAGATATTGTGCTCATCCTAGGTTTCTGATATATTCGTGCCGTGCAAATCTTTTACGAATAAAAAAACTAATACTAAGGAAAAACGAATGAAAACCTTGCTTTGTGTAGTCGTACTTTTCGCCATTGCTGTTTTGCCCGCGTCCGCGGAAAACCTCACGTGGAATGATCTGGTGAAGAAACCAGAGCTCAGGCCCGCCCAGTGTTCCGTCAAGGAAACCATCCAGTTCCAAAGCGGCACAACGCTTCGTCCCGGACAGAAACTGGACATTCTTGAGATCAATCCCGGTGAGATCGTCTTAAGCCTCAATGGCAACAACTTCAGCCTGGAACCTCAGCAGACCGATGTCGTCGCTGCTGCCAATGCCGCCTACGCCAAACTGACCCCCAAACAGCGCGAACTGACCTATGACACCATTCTCAAACGCAAAGACCTCTGGTCGTTCAAGCTGAAAGTCAAAGATTCCTTCGATGTCGGCAACCTGCGCATCAAGAAAGGCGACACTGTCTATCTGATGGATGTCCAAAACGGGAAACTCGCGGTCGCTCCCTACACCATGAACATGCACTTTGAGATCTTGCCGCAGGACACCGACATCCTCGAACAGGCGCGGCTTCATGTGGAACAACCGAACGGAGCCCCGGGGATCCTCGCCGAGGAAATGCAAGGAAAACTGATCAATGCGGCAACCAACCAGCCGATCGACCTGGATATGAACAACCTCCCGAAATATTACGTGCTTTATCAGGGAGCGCGCTGGTGCCCATATTGCCAGGCCTTTAATCCAAAAATGCTGAAGGTTTATCAGGAAATGCGGGCGAAGAATAAAAGTTTTGAGCTCTTTTACATCCCCTCCGAGAAATCCGCCGCCGAAACCCAGCAGATCGCCAAGGAACTCAACTTCCCATGGCCGGTCATCGGCTTTCAGCACAAGGACAAACTCATCTCGATCGGCAAGGTGATGGGACGCAACAGCATCCCGAATGCCAAGGTCACCG
>CAZLRE010000321.1:0-1948 GCA_964561885.1 uncultured Planctomycetales bacterium
CGGCATCCTGATGCCGATCCTTGAGGACCGTTCACAATTGGTGAGCGGATCTTTAGGGATGACGCGCACCGCTGAAGTCGTGGTCGTTGATCCAAAGGATTGGCGTATCCTCTACAGGGGGCCGGTCAATGACCGGCTCAATTATGAAACTCAGAAGAAGAAGGCCCAACAGCATTATTTGACGGATGTGCTGGATCAAATGCTCGGCGGAAAGACCGTTACGCCGTTTGCGCTCCCGGCTAAAGGGTGCCTGATCGGCTATGAAGCAAGTCAAAAGCGAGTTGTCAGCTACGCCCGTGATGTGGCCCCGATATTGATCAAAAGCTGTCTGCCGTGCCATACCTCCGGCGGTGTGGCGCCCTGGACTATGGATAATTATCAAAAGATCAAAGGGTGGAGCCGCATGATCCGGGAGGTCGTCCGCATCGGACGCATGCCGCCGTGGCAGGGGGACCCGCATTACGGAAAATTCACTAACGACATTTCTTTAACGCCTCAGGAGATGCGCACGCTTGTTCATTGGATCGAGCAGGGATCGCAGCCAGGAGAAGGGGCCGACCCGCTTTTGACCGCTTCACAGCCGCAACCGAAAGAATGGACGCTGGGCCAGCCCGATAAGATCTTTTCTTTTTCGCAGGAACAGCATATTCCTGCGACGGGTGTTCTGCCTTATCAAATTGTTCCGGCGGATAAAACGATCGAAGAAGACCTTTGGATCAGGGCGGTTGATCTGCGCCCCGGCAACCGCAAGGTCGTGCATCATTGCGATGTGGCTGTTGCCCTTCCCGATGAGATCGAGGCGGGGGAAGATTCCAAGCTTAGCCAATGGTCCAAACGTTCAGGCATGACGGTCGACGGTGTCGGTCAGATCGTTGCCGGTTACGCGCCGGGTTATGACAGCCTTTTGGTCCTTCCCGAGGACACAGGATTGTTCTTGCCTAAAGGCGCGAAACTTAATTTCTGGATGCATTACATTGCGACCGGAAAAGAAGAGAAGGACCTGACACGGCTCGGACTTTATCTATACAAGGGGAAGCCGTCGCGTGTGTACTCGGTCGTTCATCTGTCGAATAAAGCGATCGAGATCCCGGCCGGTGCGAGAGAATACCGCATCAGCGCCTCGCATGTGTTTGATGAGGATGTTGTGGTGGCGTCATTGACCCCGCACATGCATTACCGCGGCAAGAGCATGAGGTTAACAGCGTTTTATCCGGACGGTTCACAGGAGATCTTGTTGTCCGTTCCTGATTTTAAATTCAACTGGCAGCGTCGATATCTTTTGGCCAAGCCCAAGGATCTTCCCGCGGGAACGCGCATTGTTGCCGACGGGGTGTTTGACAACTCCGCGCAGAACCCCGATAATCCGGACCCATCAAAGATCGTGACCTTCGGAAGTCAGAGCGATGATGAAATGTTCAGCGCCTTTATCGCGTACACAACGCAAAACAAGTAGGCCCCTCTAATCTTTGAACCATTCCCGGTGGAGTTTCTCCAGATCAATGATCCAGCTGTGGGCCAGTTCGCGGTCGCGGCCGGTGATCGCCCCTTCGATCAGGTCCAGATAAGAACAATATTCTTCTTCCTGCGGCCAGATGCGGCTTGATGCCAAGGTCGGAAATGAGGCCACCACAAAACGGCTGAATTCTCCGGATGCCATAAGTGTATTGAGCGCGTCGTCTTCGCTGAAATCATGATAGGAACAATTGACATAAATGCTTTTACCCGTGTGCGGGGGTATGAGCATGTATCCTTCTTTGGCTTCACGGATGGAATTGACCCGCTTAAATTTAATGAGTTCTTTTGCGGCCGGGCGGTTGATGACATTCGCGGTATTGATGTTATGCGGATGCAGGATGTAAGCGTAATGCGGGCGGTCGCGGTGCGCCATGAACCAGTCGTACATATAAGTTGTTGCCATACGCGAGGGAAGGATGTCCGTGGCAAAGAC
>CAZLRE010000321.1:1958-2213 GCA_964561885.1 uncultured Planctomycetales bacterium
AGAAAGGATCAAAGCCAGGGCGCCTTTTTGAACCTTTCTCGGATGGGTTTTCTCGAAGAAACAATGCGAAGCAAATGCGATCAGAAAGATCATGCCGATGAGCCATGAAAAATAATTACGTCCGAATTGGGCGACTTGTGTCAGTTCAACGGTCAGAGGGGTCGACAGGCTTAGCAAGATAAGCCAAAGTAAAGAACGTTGTCGGATGGATTGCTTAAGTAGATAAGCAATGCTCAAGATGTATGCACCGAATAA
>CAZLRE010000322.1:0-2202 GCA_964561885.1 uncultured Planctomycetales bacterium
GGCGTTGAATTCCCCGACCATTGCGGGGACCTGATAAACATTTTGGAGCGAACCCGCGACCTTCGCATCAATAAACGCTTTTTGATAAGCCAAACGCGAATCCATCGGGCCATAATCCGCACAACTTTGACCCATCACCGGGACAGGATCGCCAACATTTTGCGGCTCCGAGATCATCGGGCAATAATAATGGAATTGATAAACCACATTTTGCCAGCCGCGGTCAACCGGATTTGGCAACGTGTCCCAATCCCATATCCCTTCCATCATGATCACGTGGTTGGGATCGATCAAACGGATCGCATCATAAAGCCGGTCATAAAGATCAGCCAACGCCAGAGGTGTCGGGGCGCCGACCGGTTCGTTCAAGAGGTCATAACCCAGGACCCATGTATTATTTTTATAATGTTTCGCGATCTCTTTCCAAAGCGTTTCCGTGCGCGTCCGATAGGTTTCACCCATCGGGCTCGCTTCAAAAAGTTTATTGTAGCCCTTGCGGCCGGTATGCGATTCCGCGCTTTGGCTTCCCGGAGCGCCATGCAGGTCGATCAAAGTGTATATCCCGCGGTCAGCCATCGCATCCACAACACGGTCAAGCTGTGAAAAATCGATCTGACCCTGGGCATTAAGAATAAAATTTCCATTATCATCCATCAGATTCCGATAATAGACCGGCAAACGCACCAACGTGACATTGGCGCGCGCGAGAAGGTCAAAGTCATTATCATTTAAATAAGCATTTTCAAAGGCGCGGAAAAGATTTTCCGTCTGCGCGATACCGAAGCGCGAGGCGAGAATATCGCGGATCGTCCATTCATCAGGAATGGTGGGATCGTCCCCAAAACCAAAACCGGTCATCCAATCCTCGGTCAACAAATAATTACCCAGGTTATAACCGCTTAAAACCAATTCATTGCCGCTACCGTCACGGTCTTTAAGTACGGCCCCGTTTGCTTTTACGAATCCTGTTCCCAACGACGAATAAAGTTGCGGACGGCTCCACGGTGTAAAATCAGCCAAGGTCCCGTCGTTCTCTTTGATCGCGCGGACGCGGTACCATTGCCCTGCTGTTGCAGTTAACGGCGAACCTAAAACAGGGCCTTTATAGATCTGGCTCCAGGTGCCAGTCACGTTTGAAGCGGATTGTATTTCGTACAGCGACGCTTGCGGAATACTATTAAAGGTAAGCTGGCCATTCAGAAGCGAATTGAACTTCAAATTCACCGTCGGAGGGTTGTATTCGACAGCATCCGACCACGGAGAATAATACGGGATCGTCTTTTTATCGGCGAATTTTTCTTCCCAGCGGACGCGCAGCCAGGAACGGCTCAAGCCGGAGATATTAAAATTGGTTTGCACATTACTGTGGATCGTGATCCACGGGCCATTAGGGCCGTCGGTGCTTTGTTGCAGGCGATAATTTTCAGCGCCGGGAATAACATCCCAAGCGACCACGCCCTGAGCCAGCTGGCTTTCCTTGATCACCGGATGTGGGCCGGTCGTGCGGATATCATCAATATAGAACGTCCCCGCCCAATAATTCTGGATCTGGACCTTATCAATGTCGTGCAAGTTAAGGTCCGCAGGGAGTTTATTGAAAGGAACTTCTAACCGGGTCCAATCGCCGTAACGCGCTGCGATCTTACCCCAGTACTCAGCCTTGTTCTGGTCGGTGGAATGCGCACCATGATCATAGATCTGAACATTGAGGTTGTTGTCCATGCCGTTTTCCGGCAAGGCGTAAACCCACAATGACAAACGGTCATTATTTTCCGGCAAGAAATTGTTATGCCAAAAACTTTGTTCGCCCTGATTCGTATCGGGATTAAAAAAATAATTTTGCTGTTCCGATTGGATCCCGCCGCCATCCCATTTGCCGTTAAGGACCATTTTCCACGAATTGCTTCCCTCATAAACCGGTTCGCCGGCCGCGGATAAACCAACGCTGTCACTGTCATTCCATTTCCAGCCGTAATCACCGTCGGTTGTTTCGCTGCGGTTTTCCTGATTAAAGGATTGATAGACGCGGTCTTCGCGAACAGCGTGAAAATCATCGAGATAGTATTTCCCAGGCCAGTAATTGACGAATTGAATCTGCGAAATGCTTGTTGTATCAAAATCCGGAGGCAGCTGACTGAAGAAGATTTCCAGCTTTGTCCATGCTTTATATTTTGCTTTCTTGACAGTCCAGATCGTGACCCC
>CAZLRE010000323.1:0-2163 GCA_964561885.1 uncultured Planctomycetales bacterium
ATCAATTATGTGCTTTCGATCAACAGCGAGCCGGTGGAGTCCACCCAGGGCAAAGAACCGTTGACATTTGTTGTCGGCAGCAAAAGCGTTATCCCCGGCCTGGAGAATCAGCTGATGGGAATGGCTGTCGGTCAGGAAAAAAAGATCATTATCGGCGCCGATGAGGCTTATGGCCCGGTTGATCCTAATGCGTTTAAAGAAGTGCCCCGTTCCGCCATGCCCCAGGACACCGAATTAAAACCAGGTGTGGTCGTTGAAGCCGAGGATCCGCAGGGCGGTTCGTTCCCCGGTGTGGTTTGGGAGGTTAAGACGGACTCCGTTGTACTTAATTTCAACCATCCCCTGGCCGGCCAGACGCTTGAGTTTGACGTGCAGATCCTCGATATCCAATAATGAACCTTTCCAGGCGATACCAAAGATCGCTTTTTATTTTCCGCCGGGACCTTCGTTGTGACGACAATTCCGCGCTGATCCGCGCGCTTGAAGAATCCTCCCAGGTCATTGCCTGTTTTATTTTTGATCCCCGCCAGACCGCCGTTCATCCGTATAAAAGCGAACCTGCGTTCGCGTTCATGGTTCAGTCGCTTAAAGATCTGCGTTCAGAGCTTAAAGAGCGCAAGGCCAGGCTGTTTGTGTTCGAAGGTTTGCCCCATGAAGTTGTGGGTCGTTTGATCGAGAATGAAAAGATCGAAGCGGTCTATGTGAACGAAGATTACACGCCGTTTTCCGTCAAGCGCGATTTGGCGATCAAAAAGCTGTGTGAGCAGAAAAGTGTCGCGTTCCATGCGTTCGCGGACGCGCTTCTGAACGATCCTCGCTCGGTGACAAAAAACGGCGGCGGAATCTACACGGTCTTTACGCCCTTTTTCAGAAAGGCATCGTTAAACGAAATTGCTAAGCCTCTCCGCAATGGGCATACAAATTATTTTTCCGGGAACATTGCGTTTGAAGACAAGGACCTTCTGGAGAAAATGCCCTGTGATCCTGGCGTTCAATTGACGGTTATCGGCGGACGCAAAGAGGCGGGACGTATCCTTGAAGGTCTTAAAAGATTTAAAGATTACGACCGGGAGCGCGACCTGCCTGCAATGGGGGCGACGTCAAATTTGTCAGCTCACCATAAATTCGGTACCTGTTCCATCCGCGAGTCCTATCATGCTGTTGCCGGGCAATTGGGCCGTGGGCACACGCTCATCAGGGAATTCTACTGGCGTGATTTTTTTACGCACATCGCGTATCATTTTCCTCATGTGTTCGGTCATGCCTTTTATGAGGAATATGATGACCTGCAATGGTCGACAGATAAATCACTGTTCAAACGGTGGTGTGAAGGGACGACCGGTTTTCCCATTGTGGATGCCGGGATGCGGGAGCTCAACGCGACCGGTTTCATGCATAACCGCGTGCGCATGATCACCGCTTCATTTCTCGTCAAGGACCTGCACATCGACTGGCGCTGGGGAGAAAGATATTTCGCGCAGAAATTGGTGGATTATGACCCTTGCGTCAATAACGGCAATTGGCAGTGGGTGGCTTCGACCGGCTGCGACCATCAGCCGTATTTCCGTGTTTTTAATCCCTGGCTTCAGCAGAAGCGTTTTGATGAGGACTGCCGTTACATCAAGCGATGGGTGCCGGAATTAAAAAATACGGATACGAAGAGCATTCATGAGCGTTCCGTTAGTCAGGAGCTATTCGACGGGGATTATCCTGCCGCGATGGTTGACCACAGTGTTGAAAGCGAAAAAGCCAAAGAGATGTTTAAAGCGGTTAAAAAGCGGGAAGTTTAGATCAGATGGTGTTTAAGATCAACACCGGACAAGAAGCGCTTTTTAATATCCTCTCCACTCTGGGCCCCAGAAACAACCGGTCGGAAGCCGGAAGCACATCCGTCCCCAGGATGATCAGATCGTAATTCTCTTTCTGCGCGATCTCCAAAATGACCTGTTCGGGCTCTGTTCCCACCTTGACCTCGGCTTTGGTTGGGATGCCTTTGGCCTGACCTGATTCGCGCAGGTCTTCGAGCATCTTGATCGAGTTCTTTAATTGCCGTTCAAAGATCTCATCGTGCATGACCGCATGCCAGTTCTGGCCGTCCTTAATGACGACATTGAGGATAGTGACGGTCTCGGTCTCCTTGAGAGACATAAGGAACGCGAATTC
>CAZLRE010000324.1:0-2139 GCA_964561885.1 uncultured Planctomycetales bacterium
GTGATCCAGCCTTGGGATGCCAACGCGCTAGCCGACATTGAACGTGCGATCTCGACATCCAAACTTGGTATTAATCCGATGAACGACGGAAAGATCATCCGCCTTGTTTTTCCGCAGCTTTCCGCAGAGCGCCGTGAAGAGATGATTAAAGTGGTCAAGGACATGGCTGAAAAGGGTCGAGTGGCATTGCGGTCTATCCGCAGGGACTCGAACGAAAAGGTTCAAAAGCTTCAGAAAGACAGCACGATCTCCGAAGACGAGAGCAAAAAAGGTCAAGATGCGATCCAGAAAATGACCGACAAATACACCAAAGAAATTGACGCGATCCTGGAGAAGAAGAGCAAGGACCTTAAGGATTTTTAAATTTCATATTTTTGGCTTTACGTTCTTTTAAAATTTGCGAGAATAAACACATCTTTTTTGACCCACTAGCTCATCCGGTAGAGCACTACCCTTTTAAGGTAGGGGTGCCGCGTTCGAGTCGCGGGTGGGTCACGTTTCGGTGCCCAGAAACCAGTGACCAGTGACCAGGAATGGTCTTAACATACATAAGATTTTTGTGTATTTTGAACCCGTTCTTGACCACTGGTCACGGAGCACTGATCACTGGATCTGGGCGGATGGCGGAATTGGTAGACGCGCTAGTCTTAGGAACTAGTGGGGAGACCCATGGAGGTTCAAGTCCTCTTCCGCCCATAAACTAAAGAATGCCTTGTGTTAAATATCAATTTTTAAGTGAAGTCTTGCCGTAACACATAACACCTAAAAATTGACACAAAGCTAAAACGCTTATTTGCGGCGGTAATTCAGTTGGCTAGAATGCCACCTTGCCAAGGTGGATGTCGTGGGTTCGAGCCCCACCCGCCGCTCTTTAATTTCATGGTTCTTGATAAACATTAAATTCAAAGAGTGGATTGCGCGAAGAGGAGCAGAAAATGAAGATCAATGATTTCTTGAGTCGGGATGCAGTGACCTCGGACTTAAAGGGAAAGAACAAAGAAGAGCTTATTGAAGAATTGGTGTCCCTCTTGGTCAACGCTGGAGCGATCGAGAAGAAACATAAATCAAAGATCATCGAAGTTATTATGGCCCGTGAGGCCTTGGGCTCGACCGCCATCGGTCAGGGGATCGCCATTCCCCACGGCAAAACAGACAGTGTTTCACAAATGGTCGCTGGTCTTGGCGTCAGCAAGAAAGGCGTCAATTTTGATTCCCTGGACGGCGAACCCGCCTATATCTTTTTTATCCTGATAGCGCCCCAAGATTCCGCCGGGCCTCACTTGAAAGCCCTGGCCCGCGTTTCCCGTCTGCTCAAAGATAAGTATTTCCGAGAGAGTTTAAAGTCCGCAAAGGATCATAAGGACATCATCGAGCTTGTGACGCAAGAAGACGCCCGAAACGCCTGATCGTCATGCCAAACAATTTTCTAAAATTGTTATATCCCGGCATCCGGCTCAAAAGATGGATCTTCACGTCTTTGATCGGTATCATCATTGTCGGTTTCGGTGTCGCCTGCGCATTAAGCACCTACACGTTCGTCCGCGGTTTCAGTTTTGTCATCATTGTCTGCGGCATGATCTTTGTTGTTCTGGGTATGGGGAAGATGATCGTTTCGTTGATCACAATCTTTCTTCCCAAACGCGAACAAGACCTTGTCAATATACTGTACCAGAAGCGTTATCTGGAGCGCGGACCCAAGATCGTCGCCATCGGCGGAGGCCACGGTCTGTCCCATCTGCTTTTGGGTTTAAAGGAATACACATCGAATTTAACGGCCATTGTAACTGTTGCCGACAGTGGCGGTTCATCCGGCCGATTGCGCGAAGAGTTCAATATTGTCGCTCCCGGGGACATCCGCAACTGTCTGGTGGCTTTGGCCGATGCGCCGGCCTTGATGGGCGAGCTGTTCCAGTACCGTTTCTCGGCGGACTCGCAGCTTCAGGGGCATAATTTCGGAAATCTTTTTTTGACCGCGATGTTCCAGCTGACCGGCGGTGATTTTAACAAAGCCGTTGAGGAGTCAAGCAAGGTTTTGGCGATCCGCGGTCATGTCGTTCCTTCGACGGTTACCAATGTGCATCTGGTGGCTGAATATATGGACGGTTCGATCACGCACGGCGAGGCCAAGATCCCCAGACC
>CAZLRE010000325.1:0-2139 GCA_964561885.1 uncultured Planctomycetales bacterium
ATGCTTATCGTCAACAGGATCAACAGCAGATTTTAATGGCCTGTCTTAAGCAAATCCCTTTGGTGTCCAAAGGGATTTTGCTTTTGACCGCCAAAATATCCTTGCGGGTCTATGGCACTGCCTATATAATGTGGTCTCATTTCAATGGTTTGTATGAAGGAGGATGCTATGGGAGCATTGCATTTAACTGAAAAAGATTTCGCGCAGGAAGTATTGCAATCGAGTATTCCTGTTTTGGTGGATTTTTGGGCTGAATGGTGCGGGCCGTGCCGCGCGATCGCTCCGATCGTGGAAGAGTTGGCCGGTGAGCTCCAGGGTAAAATGAAGGTGGCCAAAGTGGACGTTGATCAGGCCCAGGACTTGGCTGCCGAGTATGATGTCCGCTCCATTCCGACCCTGCTTGTGTTCAAGAACGGCAAAGTCGTTGATGAGATCATCGGGGCTATGGCTAAGCCGCAATTGTTGAGCAAGATCAAACCGCATTTATAAAGAAGTGGTAAGTGGTATAGCCGATTTGTAAGCCGATCGGTGGTACGTGGTAAGAAACCTACGTATCACTTACCACGTATCACTTATCACGGGAGTTGTTATGCTACTGGAAATGTGCAAAGCTAAAATATCCAACGCGTGTGTGACTGCGGCTGAACTTCACTATGAAGGCAGCATCACCATTGACGCCAAGATCCTCAAATCCGTCGGGATCCTGCCATTCGAAAAGGTCCAGGTGGTGAATCTCAATAACGGGAACCGGTTTGAGACCTATGTCATTTCAGGCAAATCCGGGTCAGGGGAGATCTGTTTGAACGGACCGGCCGCCCGCCAGGGTTATGTGGGCGACCGCATTCACATCATCAGCTACGCTTATATGGAACCCCAGGAAGCCAAGAGCATCAAACCCCATGTCATCCAGCTCGATGAACACAATCATATTAAGAATTAGGACCTACGGCGATCCTTGCCTGCGCAGGAAATCCAAACCGGTCAAGGACGTGGGTCCCAGCGAACGCTTTTTGATCAATGCCATGGTCGAGACCATGAGGGTCCATAAAGGCATCGGTCTTGCCGCGCCCCAGATAGGTCTCAACGAGCAGATCTTTGTCGTCGACTTGGGCGACGGGCCGATCGTGGTCATCAATCCGCAGATCACCAAAAAGACCGGTTCAGACATCATGGAAGAAGGGTGTCTGAGCATTCCGGATGTGATGATCAAGGTCAAAAGGGCGAATTCCATTGTTGTGCATTATACCGATGAGAACAACCGCCGTGTCGAACGCGCCTGCAGCGGGCTGATGGCGAAGGTCATCCAGCATGAGACCGACCATTTAAACGGCAAACTGATCATCGATTACGCCAGCTCCGCCGAGAAATCTAAATACAAGAAGAAAATTCAGGAATTAGAAAAAAGCAATAAAGGCGCCGAGTAATGACAACGATCGTCCATGATGAACGTTTCGACTCCGGCCTCACACGTCTTCCTCCGTGGTTCCGACAGGAAATCCCCGACGCTAATAAGATCCATTCGATGAAAGAGATGTTCCGCACTTCGCGCTTGCACACCGTCTGCGAAAGCGCGCATTGTCCCAACATGGGCAAATGCTGGGGGCAGGGAGTGGCAACCTTCATGATTTTAGGCGAGGTCTGCACGCGCGCCTGCCGGTTTTGCGCGGTCAAAGCCGGGCTTCCCCAAACAGTTGATGCCGATGAGCCGTTCCATGTGGCCCAGGCCGTCAAAGAATTGAAACTGCGTTATGTGGTCATTACATCGGTTGCGCGCGATGATCTCAAAGATGAAGGCGCAGGACATTTTGTTGCGACCATCCAGGAGATCCGCCGGCTGACGCCGCATGTGAAGATCGAGGTCTTGATTCCGGATTTCTCGGCTAAGATCGAATCTCTCAAGGCGCTGACCGACGCCGCCCCCGAGGTTGTGAGCCATAATATTGAAACAGTGCGACGGATCTCAGGCCGTATCCGTCCCCAGGCCCAGCATGACCGGTCGCTGGAAGTTCTGCGCATGATGCGCGGCCTTAACCCCAGCATTTTTGTGAAATCCAGTTTTATGGCCGGCATCGGCGAGACCGATAGTGAGATCGTGGAGCTCATGAAAGAACTTTTGGATGCCGGCTGTCAGATCCTGAA
>CAZLRE010000326.1:0-2132 GCA_964561885.1 uncultured Planctomycetales bacterium
GACATGTTCGGAAATTCACTGATCAATGCATCAAAAGCGTCTATCGCCCGGTCAATGCACTTTTCCTGTGATAGACGGGCAGCAACAATAATGACCTTGTCCGATACGGGTATCCCCAAAAGAAGCCGCACTTTTACTTTTGATTCCGCCGCCGGACGGAACCGCGTCACATCCACCCCGTGGTACATGACTTCCAATTTCCTAGACGGATAATGCCAAAGGTCGACCATTCTTTGTTTGATCTCAGCGCTGACCACATAAACACGTTTCGAAAACCGCGCTCTTAATGGCATGGCATATCGCTCGTAATACCACCACAGAGCGATGCCAGGGATGAACCCCAAATATTTCTTGCTGCTTTTGACGGAGGGTTGTGGCGCTCCCAGATTTTCGTGCATAAAAACCTGTCCGTTCGTTTGTATGGACGCGGCGATGACATGCGCAAGGTCAAAGTCCGTAAAGCTTCCCTGGAAGAACATGATCTTATCCGGTTTAAGGGACCCTAACAGCCCGAGCGTCTTAAAGAAACGCCCGAAGAAACCATCCACATATCGGAATTCCACCCGAAACGGGAATTCAACCACATCGATCTTCAATCCCTTATCCTTAATATGCTGTGCGTAAATCTCTCCCCCGCCAGTTGAGACGACCAATGTCACACGGCACTTTGAAAGATCGATGCGCTCGAACCACTCCATCATTAATTTCTCAAGCCCGCCCCAGACAATGACCGGCGGCATCAGGCGCATACACACAATATGAGAGACATGCTCGTTATTCATTAGTCTTACCTAAACGTTTAAAATATTACTGAAAATCCGTCTGTATTGATCACGCATGTGCTCCATCGAAAACTCCGGATATAGAGTATCTTTGGCTGAGAACGCCAGCTTCCGGTAGGACTCCGGATGGGACGCCAGGAAAATGGCCTTCTTCGTGAATTCATCCACCGTGTTCTCATCCAGCGGGACCACATATCCGTTGATGCCGTCATGGATCAGTTCACGGATCGCGCCGACGTTTGTGCTGATGACCGGAACGTTCAACGCCAAAGCCTCCTGGATGACCAGGGGAATACCCTCATGACGGGAAACAACGAACAAAAGAAAGGAGTTCATCAAAAGAGGCGTGACATCCGCCTGCATGCCCAGCAACCGAAAATGCTCAGTGAGATTTAATTCGATGATCCTGGCAGTGATCTTATTCAAATACGGTCCGTTTCCGGCCATGACAAATTTCCATCGCAAGTGCGGGGCTTTGGCGATCATCTGGCGGGCGATATCGATAAACAAGAACGGTTTTTTCTCAGGCGCCAGTCGTCCGATAAACGTGATGACCAGATCATCCTCTGATATACCGTGATCGATGCGCAGCTGTCTGCTGACATCCGCGTACGAAGATGTTTGGATCATTTGTGTTCCGTTATGGATGACGTCGATCCTGGAGACATACTCCTGGGCGATCCCGTTACGATGATAAACATCCCGCATGAATTCTTTCAAATGCTGGCTGATACACACGCGCCGGTCCAGATGTTCGGCTGCCCAGGCATATTTCTCGATCGCACCACCCACATCTTCCAAATGTAGGATATCGATCGCCTTGAGCGCAGGAAATTCCTTCTTCAAGGCTGGTAAACACCGATATCCGCTGCGGGAATTCGTATTGAGTAAAAGCTGAATATCAAGCCGGCGCACCATTTGCGAAAGATACCGCGCATATTGTGCATCATCCGAGAACGGCTTTAACAGAACCACATTCTTGAATGACGCTGAGAATCGCCGGCACCATTCGTTATTTTCTTTGCGCTCACAGATCAGATGAAATTCATATCCGGCGGGCTCAAGCCCCCGGACAACATCCCAAACCACTTTTTCCGAACCACCGACGACCATGGCCGGAATGATACACAGGACATTGATCTTCTCAGGCGATGTGATCAAAGATTCGCAGGTTTCCTTGAATCTCCTCTCTTCGAATGATTTGCGGATGGGAGCGATTATGGGCGTAAGGAACATTTTGAAGATCATCCTCAGTAAAAGCAAAACAAACAAGAACACGAACTGACAGCCGAATATGATCGATATCCCGAAGATCTTGGCAAAGGTCTGCTGAAATGCGACGAATTGCTT
>CAZLRE010000327.1:0-1585 GCA_964561885.1 uncultured Planctomycetales bacterium
AGACCTTTTGGAGTTGGGCCGCAAGGCCCTGGTCTTTGGATGCGATGACCGCGGTCGTGACAATCCCCCGCGCCAGTTCGGAGGCGATCGTAGGCCCGGAAAGAACAGCTAATGAGATCGGTCCGAGTTCATCCGTTATGATCTCGGACATCCTTTTGAGAGTGGCAATATCAATACCTTTAACAACGCTCAAAAATATTTTGTTCTTATATTCCAGAGCGCGAATCTTCTTAAGAACATCTGCCAAATATTGCGACGGGCTTGCAAGCACGATCAATTCACCATGCGCGACGGCCCCTTTGAGATCGGAATCCCAACGGATAGCCTTTGGTATTTTTATCCCCGGCAGAAATTTGGCGTTCACCCGTTTAAGGGACACTTCGCGGGTATAATCCGCAAAGGCTCCCCACATTCTGACATTGTAACCCTGATTATGCAGGTAGATGGCCAGTGTGGTTCCCCACCCGCCGTCACCTATGATGCTGATGTTCTTGATCGATCTTTTCATACCGGGTCTATGATCGCTTGATCACTTGATAAAGCGCGAAAACCTCATTTTCGTAGATTTTTCTGACGACCTCATTGTCACCTGGCGCATAATATCTCATAAAAACAATGTAATCAACTTTATATTTGACCAGCGCGTTGACGATGGCCGGACCGATGGCGCGGGGATCGACAAAAACCTTGAACTCCTGGATGTCTGCGATCCGTCGCTGCCATTCTTTGGCCGCCATATAATCGAAACCAATAATGCCGCAATCACGGTATGAAGCCAGTATCTTGCGTTCGGACTGAATGCGGAATCCGCACATCTCCATGTTATACGGGACTAAAAGCATGGCATCTTTAGGTGTATTCTTCTGGACATAATGCTGCATGTCTTCCCAATTGCGCTGCATCTGCCAGAATCCGTCACCCTTGGTTGACAAATGATAATACTTATAATGGACGCCCAGATAGTTTCCGATCATCAATAATATCGGCAACAAGACCAAAACCATTCTTCCCCGCTGTGTTTTTCCAGTGCATGTAGCGATCGCCGCATATAAAAACGGGATGAATAAAAGCCAGAAGGGATTATTCCATTTCAAAGCCGATAATTCCTTCCATTCGATATTCATCGCTTGAAGGACCGAAAGCAGAACTAAACCCGCGATCAAAGCATGCATGATCGGTTTTAATTTCTCCCAGTGCGGATTTTTGCTCTTAAGATAGATCATAAGCACAACGGCAAGATTCAAAGGAACGGCGCCGAAGAAATCCTTTCTTGAGGCGGCAATAAAAACAACTCCGGCCAGAATTGCCCAGAACAGGTCTTTGATCTGAATCATGCGCGCGGCAGAAATGACCAAGTAACCCAACAAAAAGAAACGCAGAAATTGTTCGTTACGGATGAGATTAAGGTTCAGCGATATTCGTGAGGGCACAACATAGGTAAAGAAAAAACACGCCGCGATGAAGATCACACAGCATAAGCTTATGGCACGGATCTTTCGGTCTTGGCGAAAATGATCATTGGCAAAATAGTTGTAGAGATACAAACTGGCCAAAACAAGGAACGGCCCAAGAAATTTCAACAGAG
>CAZLRE010000327.1:1595-2121 GCA_964561885.1 uncultured Planctomycetales bacterium
CAGGCCAGGATGTACAGGTGCATCCAATCATCGAACGCATGCGGATCGGCCCCGGATTTTTCCTTGAAGGCGGACAACAGCGTCCAAAGAACGAACGGCAGACAACTGATAGAAAATGTCACTCCTGTTTTGAGCCAATATTCAAGATTCTTTTTGTAATGAAAGAACAGAAGATAACAGCTCATGTAGGCCATCGGGAAAAGAGCATAGATCGCATGGAAATTGGCCGCAACACCTAAAAGAAATGACGCCAAAACAAATCTGTCCTTGAAAAAGAAATATACTCCTGCAAAGACTATGGCCAAGGCGAATTCCTGGTGGGAAAACGTGCGGTATAAGAATTCTTCCGTGCGTCCCATCACGATCCCGTAAAGAACACAGCTAACAGCAATAAAAGCCGTGTTCCTATCCTGCCCCGCCCCAAGCTGTGAACGGACCGCGAGCAAACGCCACAATTTTAACCACCAGTAAAAAAGGAAATACCGCGAGACCAGAAACAGGTACAAATATACCGTAGGGATTTGGT
>CAZLRE010000328.1:0-2056 GCA_964561885.1 uncultured Planctomycetales bacterium
TGAGAATAATGACGTTATCCATAGATCACATCTTAACAAATTCATTTATTCATACGGTCAATGGTATAGTTCAAGAACGCGGCAAAGCCCACCCACAAGGCATACGGAACAAAAAGAATTCCAGCGAGCGGATCAACCGACCAAAACATCGTCATCGTTACGACCACGGCGCAGAACAAAAGAACGATCTCTTTAAAGGCCAAACTGATATTGAGTTTCCCGAAGAATATCGCCGACCACGCCACATTCAGGACAAGCTGAAACGCAAACATAAGCATGGGCCCAAGCGCGTTATCTGCCCTTTCCCACACTCTCCAGGCAGCCACAGCCATCATGATATATAACAAAGTCCAGACGGGCGCAAAGATCCAATTGGGCGGATTCCAGAAAGGTTTCTTGATGGTGCGATACCACGTTTTCACCGAGACGAACGTAAATCGCGACCCGATGTAGCCGGCTAAAAGACAAATGGAGATAAAAACCACAAGGGACATAGACTCTTTCTATGCTTATAGAGTAGAAAAGTCAATCGTTTATTCCAAGTAAAACAAATAAAAACCCCCCTGGATTTTCCTTTAAGGTCTTTCACAAGGGGGATTTTATTTACAAATTTGAACTGTTCAACGATTATTTCTTGCTGATGTAACGCAGAAGATCGACAACGCGGTTGGAATAACCCCATTCGTTGTCATACCACGAGACGATCTTGAAGAAACGCTTCTCACCCTTCAAGTTGTTCTGGGTGGTTGCCAGGGAATCATAGATCGACGAACGGCTGTCATGGATGAAATCCGTTGAGACCAGCTCTTCGTTGCAATATCCCAGGATATTCTTTAGGTATGATTCAGAGGCTTTTTTCATGAGCGCATCGATCTCTTCGATGGATGTTTCCTTCACCGTACGGAAGGTCAGATCAACAACTGAAACGTTAGCTGTGGCAACACGAAACGACATGCCGGTCAATTTCCCTTTGGTGACCGGAAGGACCTCGCCGACCGCTTTGGCAGCGCCGGTGGTGGACGGGATCGTGTTGATCGCTGCCGCGCGTCCGCCGCGCCAGTCTTTCTTGGACGGACCGTCAACGGTCTTCTGGGTGGCGGTATACGCATGGATGGTGGTCATAAGACCGGTCTCGATGCCGATGCCCTCTTTAATAAGCACATGCACGAGCGGCGCCAAACAGTTGGTGGTGCAGCTGGCGTTCGAAATGATGTTGTGCTTGGCTGCATCATATTCGCCTTCATTGACACCAATAACGATCGTCTTCACATCCCCCTTACCAGGAGCGGAAATAATGACCTTCTTGGCGCCGGCCTGGAGATGACCGCCCGCCTTCTCGCTGTCCGTGAACAGACCGGTCGATTCCACAACATAATCAACTCCCAATGCCTTCCAGGGAAGTTCAGCCGGATTTTTGGTCGCGGCCACGCATTTGACCTTATGGCCGTCAACGATCAGGATATCTTCTTCTTCCTTGGACGGATCGCTCTTGGCGGTCGATACCTTGTGTTTGAAATGTCCATGGACGGAATCGTACTTGATCTGATAAGCGAAATAATCGGCGTCGGTCGCAACGTCAACAACAGCGACCACGTCGATCTCCTTACCCAACAGGCCCTGATCACAGATGGCCTGGAACACCATGCGGCCGATGCGGCCGAAACCGTTAATACCTACTTTTATAGCCATGTTATTGCTCCTTTTTAAATCGGATTACACGAATTAAGAACTGATAGCAACGCTAACGGATGGCACGAATCCGTCACATTCGAAACTTGAAATTGAAGTGTTTTTTTTACTACTTTTTGGTTTGTTTGTCAATATCCTTGATGCTGGCTTATTCCTGCCGGAGGTAACGGGCGGCGGCCCGCGGAGGCGTTGGAACGATGTATAGCCCTGTCCCCCATTCGAAACCTACGGAACGGGTGAGTTTCGGAATGATCTCGATGTGCCAGTGGTAGCTTTCCGGGGCATCATAATCATTGGGCGCGATGTGAAGAAAGAAATTATACGACGGATTGGACAGAACGGTCTTGATGCGGTTTAAGACATCTTT
>CAZLRE010000329.1:0-2048 GCA_964561885.1 uncultured Planctomycetales bacterium
ACCGCCGCCCCATAAAAATGTTGTCAAGGCTTCGATCCTTTTGGCCGCGCTCGGCTATTTTGTCGATATTTATGATTTGATCCTCTTTAGTATCCTCCGCATTAAAAGTTTAAAAGCCATCGGTGTTGCGCCGGATGATCTTCTGGGCCAGGGTGTTCTTGTTTTAAATGCCCAGATGGCCGGAATGCTTGTCGGCGGGATTTTATGGGGCATATTGGGGGACAAAAAGGGACGGTTGTCTGTCCTTTATGGTTCGATCATTCTCTATTCACTGGCCAATATTGCCAACGGATTTGTTCAGGACGTGCCGACGTATGCAGTTTTGCGTTTTATCGCGGGGATCGGTCTGGCAGGGGAATTGGGGGCCGGGATCACTTTAGTCAGTGAGATCATGCCCAAGGAAACCCGCGGTTACGGCACCATGATCGTTGCGACCGTGGGCATACTCGGTGCTGTCATGGCATCCTTGGTGGGGGATCTGTTTGACTGGCGCATTGCGTATTTTATCGGCGGCGGGATGGGCATCGCGCTTTTATTATTGCGTTTGACCGTCTATGAATCAGGGATGTTCGACGCGTTAAAGACCCGGAATGTGAAGCGGGGCAGTTTCAGCATTATTTTTAAATCGTGGTCCAGCGCCTGGAAATACATCTGCTGTGTCCTTATTGGTGTTCCGTTGTGGTTTGTCGTTGGGATCCTGATCACGTTCTCTCCGGAGCTTGGCAAGGCTTTGGGGATGGCTGTTGCGCCGGATCCCGGCAAATCGGTCATGTTCGCTTATATCGGTCTTGCGCTGGGAGATTGCGTTAGTGGTACTTTGTCGCAATTTTTAGGGAGCCGAAAGAAGGTTACCTACGCGTTCATGGGGATCATGGGGGTATTCATCGCCACGTACCTTTTAAATTCCGGAGCTTCTTTGGGAATATTTTACGCCAATTGTCTGGCCTTGGGATTTGCGGCTGGTTATTGGGCGATCTTTGTGACCATTGCGGCGGAACAATTCGGCACTAATGTCCGCTCGACGGTAACGACCACGGTTCCCAATTTTGTGCGGGGGTCTGTTGTCCCGGTGTCGTATGCGTTTAGTCAATTAAAGTTCCATGTCGGATTGATCAACAGCGCAGGGATGATCGCGGTCATATGTTTGTGTTTGGCGGTTTTTGCGTTAAGTTGTCTTAAAGAAACGCACGGCAAAGACCTAGATTATACGGAATAAAGTTTTTTATCGTGTGTAAAAATACCCAGAAATATTAATGCGGTTTTGCAAATTCAACTTATAATAATTTTGATTTGAAGATCGAAAGGAGTTTTATGCGCCGTTTCGTTTTATCCATGGTTTTGATGTCCTTTATTTGTCTGGGCATGACATCGGATATGAATCTTTCATTCGCCCAAGAGGTTGATGTTCAGACACAGCAGTTGGTGGGAAAGATCGTTTCGGTCAACGCAAATGATATGAGTTTCGAACTGGAGTATGCAACAGAAGATGGATCTGGCGAGAAAAAGATATCAGCTTTTTACGTGACGGATATTACGACCATCGATATTGCCATGACCCAGGCGGCTTTGGAAGATCTTTCGCCGGGAATGAATGTTTTAGTTGAGTATGCGTTAATGCCGGACGGCGCACGGGTCGTTGAATCGGTTTGGGTTAAGAATTCGTAGTTTTTTGGATCAACAATCAATTAAAAAGGGTAAGACGTATGAAAAACATGATGATCTTTGTGGCAAGTATTCTGACGATTTCACTCATTGCAGGCTGTACCAAAAAAGATTCACAGGTTTCTGTTGACGAGCCTATCGTGACCGAAGAAACAACAGCGGTCGCCTTGGCGAACATGGAAGCGGCGCCGGTGACGACGGCGGTCACAGCTATGGCTGAGCCTTCTGCTTTAGAGGCGGCATCCACGGCAGTGGCTCAAACTGTTGCGGCTGTGATCGAAAATCCGACCAATCAGCAGATCCAGGAGGCTTTAAAAAGCGCCGGATATTATGACGGAAAGGTCGACGGCAGCATTGGTCCAAAGACAAAAAGAGCGATCGAGTCG
>CAZLRE010000330.1:0-2046 GCA_964561885.1 uncultured Planctomycetales bacterium
GCGGTGTGTGTGACGGTCTGGGGCTCGGTACAAATGCCAAAGCCGCTGTTCTTTCCCGCGGATTAGCTGAAATGGCCCGTTTGGGACATGCATTAGGCGCTAAAAAGGAGACATTTTTCGGTCTGGCCGGTTTAGGCGATCTGGTGACCACCTGTGTCAACGCCCAAAGCCGTAACCGCACGGTCGGTGAGGCCATCGGCCAGGGGAAGGACATTGCGACCCTTCTTAAGTCCATGTCCATGGTGGCCGAAGGCGTCGGCACAGCCAAGGCCCTTTACCGGTTAAGCCGTAAATTAAAGATCAAAATGCCCATTTCCGAAGAGGTTTATAAAATCATTTATCAGAAAAAGAAGGTCCAGGCCGCCCTGGAGTCTCTCATGGCCCGCGGTTTTAAGGCGGAATAAGTCGGCTTTTCTCACGAGAAATTCCTTTTCTCCTTTCCTCGAATAGTGTATAATCCTGCCCTGATTTGATTCTGTAAAGTATTCACAGACTGGCATTTATACGGGACGTAGCGCAGATGGCTAGCGCACTTGTATGGGGTACAAGAGGTCAAGGGTTCAAATCCCTTCGTCCCGATTTTTGAATAACCCTTATGAGGATTCTCTATGAGCGATGCGGCCAATTCCGGAAGTGAGCGACGCAAACATGTTCGAGTGGATCGCAATTTCATCCTGACCTACTACGACAAGAACTCCCCGCATATCAAAAATGAGATCACCCAGCTTCGCAATATCAGCCGAGGCGGACTTTGTTTTGTTTCGACCCGCGCTTTTCCGGTCTCGATCGAGCTCATCGTGGAAATGCGGACACCCTTTACAACGGGAACCGTCATATTAGAAGGGGTTGTTTTGGAGTCCAGAGAGCGGATCAAGAACATGATCTATGATGTCCGCATCGAATTTCGCAACGTCCAGCCTGCGGCCATGGACATCCTGGAAAAAATTGAGCAATATGGCATCAAGAGGAGATAACAGTTGTGGCAGAAAGAATCAATATAGGGATCATCGGTTACGGTGTGGTGGGAGCAGGGGTCGTCAAGATCCTCAAGAACCGCCGCAAAGCGTTGCGCGATCGTTTCAAGAAAGATTTCTTCATCAAAACGATCTGCGACCGAAGCATCAACAAAAAAAATCCCCCGGGATTGGATAACACCTTGCTTACGACGGATATCAACGCGGTCCTCACTGACCCGGATATCCACGTGGTCGTTGAGCTCATCGGCGGCATGAATCCGGCCAAGGATATCGTCCTTCGCTCGTTGCGCTCCGGCAAACATGTGGTGACGGCGAATAAGGAGCTCATTGCCAATTGCGGGCAGGAACTGTTCCGCGAAGCGATCGCCAATAAACGTTCCATCTTTTATGAATCTTCAGTCATGGCCGGCATTCCCATCATCCGGATGCTGACCGAAGGATTGGCAGGCAACCGTTTTAACGGCCTTTTCGGCATCATCAACGGGACCTGCAATTACATTTTAAGCGAGATGTCCAAGAATCATATTTCCTTTGCCGAGGCCTTGCGCGCCGCCCAGGAAAAGGGCTACGCCGAGAGCAATCCGACTCTGGATATTAACGGCATGGATGCCACGCATAAACTGGCTATTCTTGTGTTTCTGGCCCTTGGAAAATTCGTAAGCGTTAAGGAGATACATACGGAGGGGATCAGTCATATTTCCCAAGATGACATTGAATACGCCGACAGTTTGAACCTGACCATTAAACTTTTGGCGATCGCCAAAAAGGTGGGCTCCGAACTCGACGTGCGCGTGCATCCCACGCTCATTTCAAAAGACCATTCTCTGGCCACCGTCAACAATGTGGACAACGCGATCTTGGTCGATGCCGATCTGATCGGTGATATTTTTATTGAAGGCGCCGGCGCCGGTCAGATGTCGGCCGCCTCAGGCGTTGTCAGCGATCTGATGAATATCGCTGAACGCACGGACAAAGACCTGTCGCGCTGGGTCGGCAACATTCCGGAGGATAGCGACGCCTTGACCATCCGAAAGATCGACGAGGTCGAAACACGTTTCTATATCCGTTT
>CAZLRE010000331.1:0-2036 GCA_964561885.1 uncultured Planctomycetales bacterium
TCGATGTGAACGCCACAGTGAGGCATCCACTTTCATTGGTTGCAAATACATCTAGTTCGAAAGAGTCTCCGGGATTGACAACTCCATTGCTGTTAAGATCGAACCCGTTTAATCCCGGGAAGACCACGATTAATTGCACATTGGTCAAATTACCGACGCTTGTTATGATGGTTGGCGGAGTGCTTATGGGGCCTTCAGACCAGCGTTCCACTTTGACATCAAAGTTTCTTTCGACCCTGTCCAGTGTACGGTCTTCAAGAGGAGCATAAATCGCAGCCGGAATAGCGGCAGATTTGATGGCTGAGAAGATGCTGCTCGGCCTGAAATCATCGACCAAAAGGTGAACGCGCAGATCCAGTTGATAGGTTGGATCATCGTGCTTGTTCCCCAGCACCGAAAGGTTTAGTCCGATTCCCGAGAGAGGTTTAATTTCTCCGCGGACCTTCCAGCCGGAGACGTCTTTGCTGTGGATAAAATCATACCAGTAATATCCCCCGAAGACTTTCAGCCAACTCAGATCTAGATCTGAGCTTGCCTGGTCATTCTCGCTCCGGCTGGTTGACAGAATAGGTCCGCCGGCTTCCACATCAAAACCGTTTGCGGCTCGTTCATAGGTTTTAACGGGGCCGCTTTCTTCTATCAGACGTTTTCCCGAAAGTCCCCAGTAGGAATTGGCCCGAAATTCCAGCGAGTTACTGATCGCCTCTATTCCGACACCTGTTCGATAATGGCGATGGAAACTTTTATAGTCGAAGAAATTATTGATCCCGAGAAGTAAATTGTTGTTGGCGATCAGGCGCCGGTATCCAAATCCTGCGGAATAATCTTCATTTCCGCCGGATATGGATACTCGTCCTTGGGTCAGTACGGTATGAGTCATATCGGGCGTTTGGTAGATCGGCTGGACGGTTTCCAGATAAACGCGCGGTTCCTGATGGCTTTCAACGACGGTGCCGAACGATGTCCGTTTGAGCCAATCCGGGAAATTATAACCGGGAGTGACATTCTGTGGTTCGCCTTGAGCAGGCGCTTCATTCGATTCGAAAGAATTTGAGTCAGTCGCGGCAGCATCTTGAGTGCGTGGTGCTTCAACGAGGGTATCGTCTGCAAGGTGTGAGGTGTCAACGGCCGGTTCTTCATCAGCAAAGTAATCCGCGGCTTCAATATTATCAAGCGCCTGATCAATGGCCAGTGCGCGCTCTTGCTGGGCGAAATATTCGGTCTCCTTGGCGCTGTAATCGACATGAAAGGGAGGCGGCAGAGGTGCGCTAATCATCTCAGCCGATAAAGGGATGGTGAGATTAGTGATCAGATAAAGGCTGAGGATTGTCGAGAGAAATTTTCGCATCGTAAAGTGATTTAATCATGTATTTCCTTGATGGTCAACATAACAAGAGGGTTTCTTCACAGGAAATTCGATGTGGCTGCGTTCTTTGTGTTGATCTCAGAACACAGAGTTGCAACCATTTCTTTCTGTAAATCAAAAGACCTTTGCCTGGAGTGGTTTTTAGGGTTGCGTCCCTTGTTTTGTCCTCAATACAAGGGACTTACCAATCTTTTCTAATAAAACAAAAACCCTTGTCTCGATAGACAAGGGTTTTTGATAGAGAAGATTGGTTGCGGGGCCAAGATTTGAACTTGGGACCTTCAGGTTATGAGCCTGACGAGCTACCGGACTGCTCCACCCCGCGAAATAATTTAAGAACAAAGGATTGCTTCCAAATGTGTGCGACATATTAACACGGTCGATTTGATTATGCAACATCTTTATCTTCCGGCGGGGACCGCGTTTTCTTAGGCATCGGAAATAAATCATTTACATAATTTTGTTCCGGAAGTATAACAAAGTTCGGGTGCCAAGTGTTGGGACCGTTATCTGTCCGATCGAAACCAGGTTCTTCCGGAGGCTTAATGAAAAGAGCGTTTTTTGTTTGTTTGGCCGTGATCAGTTTTGCTTTATCTGCGCATGCTTTGGACGTTCCTGCGCCATCCACGGCCGGCGGGTGGCAGGAGGTCATGACGACACCGCCGGATCT
>CAZLRE010000332.1:0-2030 GCA_964561885.1 uncultured Planctomycetales bacterium
GGGTTCAAAGGTGTGTGGGTCCCGGCGGGAACACACACGGTGGATTACCGTTACGAACCGCCCGGCGGGGGATGGGTTTATATGCTGGTGACCGTTGTGTTATTGGCCATGTGCGCGGCAACAGGGATGTTCCTATACAGGGAGAAAAACTGGCCTTGGAGAGAAACAGCAAAATGAGAAATTTCTTGGCGGATGCGCTGGTTGTGTTGATGCTGATCGCTGTGATCGGCGCAACCGATGTCCAGCAAGCCCTTGCGGTCATTTTCACGCACGATAAATTCTATCATTTCGACAGTCTGTTGATGGCGCCGGCATGGGCGCATCTCAACGGGCTGACGTTAAATAGTGATGTCATCAGCCAGTACAGCATGGTCATTCCTGTTGTGGTCGGCCGTTTGGCGGATGCCTTCGGGGGTTTTGGTTATCAGAGCGTCTTAACGGTTCTGGTCTTGCTCGTGACGTTGTATTTTATCGCTTTTTACTGGGTGCTGCGTTCTTGGCTGGGAAGCGCAGTGTGGGCTGTCTTCGGGATCCTGCTGGCCCTCAAACTGCACATGTTCCACGACGGTGTAACGCCGGTTGTCTGGCGGTTTCCCAGCACCACGGTTGTGCGTTATTGGTTCGATCTATTCGCCCTTTATGCCGTGTGGCGTCATTGCGCGACGTTCCAGACTAAATATTTGTGGGCCGCATTTGCCGTCGCGGGCATTGCTTTGGCCTATATGACCGATACAGGTCTGTATCTGTTATTCGCGCTGTATGTTTATCTGGCAGCTTATCTGATCAAAGGTCATCGTCAGGGGACCGGGATACAGCTATCCAAACAATGGCCAAGCTTTTTAGTTTTGTGCGGCATGCCTTTTGCCATCGCGCTCGGCGTTTTGTTCTCTGTCCAGGGGCCGGCTGTTTTGACTCAGCAGATGTGGATCAATGCCTTCGAGTTCGCCGGATATTTTTTACAAGGCTGGGGCGCGATCCCGATGCACGAAGTCCTGCAGGACCGTCAGTTCTTTGCTTTCTTCATGGGGTTCTTCATTCCCGCGGTTTATGTGTGGACCCTGATCTACGTCGGCGGAAAATGCCTGACGGGCCGGGCGCCCTGGAGGGATATGTTCGCGGTCTTTTTATGCGTTTACGGATTGTTCCTGTATCAATACTTTGTCAACCGCTCGGCATTGAACAGTTATTACGTCGTTTGTTTGCCTTACGTCGGCGTGGTTTGTTATTGGCTGGATGCGTTAACCCGGAGGTCCTCCGTCGGCCTGAAGCGCAATATTAAGCTTGCAGCCATAGGGATCGTCGTTGCGCTTTTGGGCGCTAACCGCTGGTTCGCGCTGTATCCGAATGTCCTGAGCATCAAGCGCGATGCCTGGGCCCAGGAAGAAGAGGCCTTTAAACGCGAATTTGATTTCTCCTCCGATGCCCGGCTTATTCAGGGGTTGACCGCGCCGGATGAACGCGTGGCGCTCATCAGCAATTTTGAGACTGCCCTCTTAATGGGAGCGCAGCGCAAACCGTTCTTTTATCTGTTCCCGCTGATCGAATCCGCGCGGTGCGCTTCCCATGCCGACGGACGGAACTATTTATACACCCAAGAGCGGCTCATCAAAACGCTCCGTCAGATCGAGGACCAGAAACCCCGATACATCTTTATTGAAAAGAAGTTCTGGCAGGCTTATGAGAAGGGGTCCCACAAGATGTCAGGAACATTAAGAGAATTGCTCAGGCAGATCTCAGGACAGTACAGCCATCAGGAGGACGGCCAATATCTGGCCGCTTTCAAACGAAGGATCTAAACGCGGCGTTCCTATGAGCAACCCATCAAGAAATTATCTTCTTCTGACCGGTTCGGTCTTTATGATATCTATCCAGCTTTTGCTGGCGGGCATCCTGGTTTTCGGCCAGATCCCGGTCACGTCCCGGATGTATGAGTCCGTTGTCCTGGAGTGGATGTTCATGATCAGTGCCGAGCGGGAATTGACGTATTTCCGGGCTTTTGTCATGATGGCGGCGGCCGGGCAGTTCTTTGC
>CAZLRE010000333.1:0-2015 GCA_964561885.1 uncultured Planctomycetales bacterium
AGAACGGGAAAGTCTATTTCCACGCCATCAAGGTCAAACCTCAGGCCGTGTCCCATGAACCGTTTGTGATCGACCGACCGGTGACGTTATCGGATGATCAGATCGATTGTGTCTTTATCCGCACCGACCCGCCGTTTGACCGGGAATATCTCATGACCACCTGGCTATTAGATAGACTTCCCTCCAGGGTCAAAATCATCAATAAACCGCAGGGCGTGCGCACGGTCAATGAAAAGGTGTGGGCCACACAGTTCACAACCATTATTCCGCCGACGATCGTGTCCTGCAACAAACACGATTTGCTGGAATTTCTCAAAGATGAACCAGAGGCCATCGTAAAGCCGACCGACGGATTCGGCGGCCAATCGGTGTTCCACATCCATCCGACCCAGGGAAACACCAACGTTATTTTAGAGACCTTAACCGACCGCTGGAACAAAGAGATCATCATGCAGCGTTACGTGCCGGATTCGAAGGACGGTGATAAACGCATCCTTTTATTGAATGGCGACCCGCTGGGCGCGGTCTTGCGTAAACATTCGGCAGATGACCACCGCAACAATTTCTTCGCCGGCGGAAAACCGCTGGCCACCGAGATCACCAAACGCGATCTTGAGATCATTGCGGTTCTTAAACCGGAACTGCAAAGGCTGGGGCTTTATTTCGTAGGCATCGACATCATCGGCAATTATTTGATCGAGGTCAATGTGACCTCACCGACCGGTTTACAGGAAATGAACCGGCTGTATAACGTTTCATTGGAAAACAAAGTCATTGAATTTGTAGAAAAACTTAATTAGTCACCAGCTCCCCAATCCCCAGTTCCCCAGAATTTTCTGGACGCTGGGGCTCTGGAACCTGGAGAACCCTGAGGTTCATACTATGCCAACTCTCACGCTTTATCATTTCGCCGGCTGCCCGTATTGCCAGAAAGTCCGCAATTACATGCAGCAGGCAGGCATCACGATCCCGATGAAAGACACGCACGCTGATCCGCGCAATCGCGAAGAACTGATCAAGGTTGGCGGCAAACCGCAGGTTCCGTGCCTGGTCATCGACGGGGTGGCGATGTATGAATCGAGTGATATTATTGAATGGCTGAAGAAAAATTGGAAGAAAACGTGAGACGAAGGATGCAGGACGTTTCGTCTTTCGTCCCACGTCATTCGTCCATCAATGTAAAGGCGATTGAATGCACCTCAACGACATTAAAGAAACCATTGAACAAGCAGTTCCTAACGCAACCGTCCACGTCCTCGACCCCATGAACGACGGCCAGCACCTGCAGGCGTTCGTCATCTCTCCTGCATTTGAGGGTATGCTGCTCATTAAACAGCACCAGATGGTCATGGGGCCGCTCACAAAAGCGTTCGCGACATCGGTGCACGCGCTCGCGCTTAAAACATTTACACCGGAGAAGTGGGAACTTGAGAAAACAAAATATGGATTCTAATAAACGTCATTGCGAGCGACCGAAGGGAGCGAAGCAAACTTATACGCTATATAAGATTGCTTCGCCCTGCTTTGCAGGGCTCGCAACGACGACTTTTCTTTTATAATCAAGGAGGATTAAATGCTTACCGACCAACTCAAACAGCAATTCGAAAACGATATCAAGAACAATAAGGTGGTTATTTTTATGAAGGGCACGCCGGAGCAGCCCATGTGCGGGTTTTCCATGCGCGCGGTCGAGATCCTGCAATCTTACGGCAAAACTTTAAAGGCCTACAATGTGCTGGCAAGCGAAGAAGTCCGCCAGGGCATCAAGGAATACACCAACTGGCCGACGATCCCCCAGATCTTCATCAACGGCGAGTTCGTGGGCGGATGCGACATCGTGACCGAAATGCATCAGAACGGCGATCTGAAAAAGATGCTTGGTGCTTAATATAAATCTGTAAGGGCGTACGCCCCGATAATATTAATCAAATTCATAAAAACAAAAGCCCTGTAGATCCTATGATTCACAGGGCTTTTTAACGTAGACTGCATTAAAAAGGAACAACGGTTACACT
>CAZLRE010000334.1:0-643 GCA_964561885.1 uncultured Planctomycetales bacterium
GCGAATTGACATCCAAACGCAGGGTATGCTTGCCGGAGGACAGATTCTTGAAGAAATACGTTCCGTCATAATCAGAGACCTCAACGGTCTTGCCGTCCAGAATGACTTTGGCTGACTGAACAGGTTCATCGCCTTCATCGGGTTTTCCATCGCCGTTGCGATCATGAAAGATGATGCCGTAAATTCCTGACTGCGTGCTGTAGCCGAAATCAATGGCTTTCTCATGCGGGATCTTGACATCAACGACCGCAGGTGTTGTGAGCACATATCCCTCGGCAACGGTTGATGAGTCAACTGCGACAACGACTTCCTTGGCCCTGAGGCGTTTTTTGTAACGCCCCTGCCGGTCGCTTAATACTTCGCGTTTTCCCACCTTGACACGGACCCCGGGTATTCCCGGTTCATGGCTGTCGCGCTTGCCGTCCGCATTGAGGTCCTTAAACACGATCCCGTGGATGGTGCCGGAAGGGCTCCAGGCAAATGGCAGGTCCCATTGTGAACGCAGTCCCCAGCGCACATCGATCTCGTTGTAAGCCGCGGTGTCGGGATTTTCCTTCCACACATTACGCATGCGGCTGTCTACGAACAATTCCGCGCTTTGGGTCGGACGATACGACACGCCTAAAGCTGCGGTGATACTGTC
>CAZLRE010000334.1:653-1995 GCA_964561885.1 uncultured Planctomycetales bacterium
CCTCACCGGCCAGAAAACTGTTGGCCCCCACGGCATTTTGTTCATCGCGGTAATAGAGACTCGCGCTGGCCGAAGTTCTGGATGTGAGCTCTGTCGCATAATTCAATCCCATATTCAGCGCTCCGGGATGAACATATTCCCCGGATAACAGTTCATTGACCCAGGAATATTCATAATTCACAAAATAGTTCAGATGCCTGATAAGCCCGATCTGAACTCCGGCGCTGGCGGCGTAGCGGTCATACTCGGAGATCGGTGTTTGTTTGACACGGTTGCGGTGATAGCTTGCCCCCACAAAAGCCCTCATGTCACGGTCGGCCCAGATCTTAAAACGCCGGGAAAGGGTATTCAAATATCGAAAACTCCGCCGCGGGGAAAGTTCACCCGGAGTATCCAGATAATAAATTGTACTTAAAAGGTCTGTCTTCTCTCCAAAAGGAATCGTAACGGACGTATTAAGATCATAATTCAAAGCATCCGGATCATCGGCATTGGGAAGAAAACGGTCGCGGTAAATATCAAGATAGGAATTAACATCAAAGGCATCATAATCAAGGTCCAAACCGATATTGCCCCCGATCTCCCCCTGATTGGATGGCAGACCGGTGATAGTCGTAAAATCATTGTCCATATCGCGGAAGTTCAGATGCACCCGCTGGCGGTCGCTTCCCAATTTCGCCGAAAGGGTTTCGGCCAGCGTATCGCTGTTGGTCGCCACTTCTCCCTTGAGCAAGACCGGATGGATGCGTTGCTGAGCTTCCAGCGAATATACCTGGCTCTTGAGAAAATCCTGCCGGGCCTCCCCGTAACCTCGGGCATAGTTGAAGGAATATTGATTTTCTTCATTCGGGAACACTGTGACCCTGGCGCCTTCCACATAGGAACGCCTGTCTTCCACAACACCGGGTGACACATAACTGTAGGTAAATCTGTCCTGCCCGTGGACATAGGCCGCCGCGATTTTTTCATCCAGAGCCTTTCCCTCGATCAAGAATCCCCGGAAATACTGCCCCGGAAATGTCAGGGGCGAGAAATATTTAACCGCGTCATATCCGCGCAAATTAACGCCGGTGAAACCCAAACCTTTGACACCGCTTAACCCGATGGTGTAGTTGGTCGCTTCCGTCGATTGGGCGAATTTATAGTAACTGATGGATCCGTCGGCAATACCATAAGGAGTTTCCCCTTTGAGCCCAAGCGTCTGCTGCATGTTCAGACTTTGACGCGTGGCAGAGGGAATATCCGGACCGCGGTACAACGATCCTCCATCAATGGCGTACGAGAACCGGAACGGTTGCGCGTGTTTTTCTTCAGAGGGAAGCTGTGTTTGCTGCTCGGAGAT
>CAZLRE010000335.1:0-1967 GCA_964561885.1 uncultured Planctomycetales bacterium
CCATAGCGGATCACGGACCGGGACGCAGAGGATCTTTTCGTCCGGGCCTTTTTCATCCCACATTTTAAAAAGTCCGACGGGTTTGGCTTCGATCATACAGCCGGGGAAGGTCGGTTCCCAGACAAGGACGAGCGCGTCGAGAGGGTCACCGTCGAGCGCGAGCGTTTCGGGGATGAAGCCGTAATCGCTGGGATAGTGCACCGCCGAGAAAAGCATGCGGTCGAATTTGAGGATCTTTTTCTTGCTGTCGTATTCGTATTTATTGCGGCTCCCCTTCGGGATCTCGATCATGACCGAAACGGATTGAACCTTGGACGGGATGTTGGCCCGGCTGAATTTTTGTATTTTTTCTTTCCCGATGATCTTTCTTGGCATGATGTCTTCCTTTGCGCGGTACGCGGATAATAGATTTGACTGAAAGTGATTTTATTTTAACTTTCGGCATTTGTCGAGGAAATTGGGTAATATATCGTTTGCGTCTTTAATGGCTTTGATTATAATGACGTTTAATATTTAGCAAAAGGATCATGTGTGGAGAAATGGGTCTATCTGGTCTTAGGCGGCACGGTCGGAACGGTTTCGCGTTTCGTTCTGGGCGGGCTCGTGGCGCAACGGTGGGGGACGGCCTTGCCCTGGGGAACCCTGGCGGTCAATCTCACCGGATGCTTTGTGATCGGTTTTCTCGACGTGATCTTTGAAAGAAAGTTCCTGGTCATCCATAATTACCGCATCCTTTTGATGACCGGGTTTTGCGGAGCGTTCACGACGCTTTCCAGTGTGATGTTGGAAACGTCTGACCTTTTAAAAGAAGGCCAGCCCGGTTATGCGGTCGGGAATATTGTGTTAACTATTGTTTTGGGATTTGTGTTCTTTAAGTTCGGAGCTGTTTTAGCCGAGATGATCTAGTTTTTTAACAAAGCGAGGATATGATGACACTATTACAACTGTTCCGCGCCGGCGGATTAACGATGTATATTTTGATGTTCTGTTCGATCATTTCGATCGCGATCATCGTCGAAAGGATCTTGTATTTCCGTTCACGCGCCGGCATCGGCCGTCAGGATTTTATGGACAAGATCGCACAAGAGCTAGGAAAAGGAAATATCAAGAAAGCGATCGAGCTATGTAAGAACACGAAAGCATCTTTTGCGAACGTGGTCTTGGCCGGGTTGAACTTACATGGGCATAATGAATTTGTGATCTCTAACGCGATGGAACGCGAAGTCACGATCGAGGCGGGCAAGCTGGAAAGATTCACCAGCGTCGTCGGGACGATCGGCAGTACCGCGGTTTATATTGGTTTGTTCGGAACGGTTTTGGGGATTATGCGTGCGTTCCAGGATATCGCTTCGAGTGGTTTTGGCGGGATCAATGTCGTCATTAACGGTATTGCGGAGGCGTTGATCTGCACCGCGGCCGGCTTGGCTGTCGCGGTTCCTGCGGTCATTGCTTACAATTATTTCTTGCGGACCATTGATAATTTTGTCACCGACATGGAGCTTTGCGCCTCACAAACACTGGACCTTTTAAATGTTAGCAAAATCGAATAGAAAACGTAAGCAGCGGATCGTCGCAGACATTAATATCACGCCGTTCACCGACGTGATCCTTGTCCTTTTGGTCATTTTTATGGTCACGACACCGCTCATGTCGCAGTCCACTCTCAAGGTGAAGCTTCCGGAAGCCAAAAGCGCTCAACCGATGGACAGCGGCAATGATACTAAAGTGTATGTCACTGTTAATAATGAAGGCATCCTTTATTTGAATAATAAGATCGTGACCCGCAAAGAATTGAAGGAACAGTTGGCTGTGATCCAAAGGAAGAATCCGCAAGTCGGCGTTGTTCTCCGTGCGGATAAGGCGTCACGGTTCAAAGATGTGGTTGAAGTCCTGGATTCGCTCAATGAATTAGCGATCGCTAAACTCGACATTGAGACTCTCACCAGTCATCTGCGTTAAAAATAAAT
>CAZLRE010000336.1:0-1915 GCA_964561885.1 uncultured Planctomycetales bacterium
CGCACGACGGGCAGCATAATTTTCCCCGGATCGTTTTGATCTTTTCCCCGCATTCACACATCCAGCCATGTGCTTTGGCAGGATTGCCGAAGACAAGCGCGTAATCCTCGACATCGCGGGTCACGACCGCGCCTGCGCCGATAAATGCGTAACGGCCGATGGTCACCCCGCAGACAATGGTGGAATTGGCCCCGATGGTAGCGCCCTTCTTGACCAACGTCAGCCGGTAAAATTTAGGGTCGCTGCGGTTGACTTCGGAACGGGGATTGAAAATATTGGTGAACACACAGGAAGGCCCGCAAAAAACATCGTCTTCTAACGTAACACCGTCATAAACGGAAACATTGTTCTGGATCTTGACGTTATTGCCCACAACAACAGAACCGTGAACGACCACGTTCTGCCCTATCTTGCAGTCCTTACCGATCGTGGCGCCCTTGAAGATATGACAGAAATGCCAGATCTTTGTTCCCTGGCCTAACTTGGCGCCGTCATCAACGACCGCTGACGGATGAATATAAACGTCCGAAGACATATTAATTACCTTTTATCCAATGCCTCTTGGGATTGATGCAGCACTTTTAGAACAGCCAACGCTTCTTTACCGTCGGTTTGCGGCTGTTTACGTGTTGTCACGCAATCCAGAAAATGAAGACAGGCCTCTTTTAAAGGCTCTTTTTTCTCAAGCGGGACCGCCTCGAACTGCCCTTTGGATGCCACCGGAACACGGTGCACCCATTGGACCTTATGAGAATACAGCACAAGCTTGTTCTCTTCTTCCACGTCATTAAAAACCGCCATTTTTGTGTCGCCGACCACGACCAATTTCTGCTCTTTGAACGGATGCAGCCAGCTGACAAAAATATGCGCCCGCAAACGATTAGAGAAATTCATCATGGTCATGGTCGTATCATAGACGTTTTCCTGCAGATAATCCTGGCCAAAGGCAGTGACCTTCTTGGGCTGTTCCTCAACAAGGCTCAAGATGACCGAAATGTCATGAGGGGCAAAACTCCACAGGATATTCTCTTCACTGCGCAGTTTCCCGATATTCAGACGGTTGGAATAGATATACTGCAATTTCCCAAGTATACCGCTGTGAATAAGATCTTTCAGTTTGATGATGGCCGGATGGTATTGCAGGATGTGATCGACCATGAGGACGCGCTGATGAGAGGCCGCGATCGCGATGAGTTCTTCGGCTTCAGCCACGTTCAAGGCCAGAGGCTTTTCCACGAAGACATCTTTGCCTGCCAGAAGCGCTGCCTTGACAATTTCATAATGAACAACTGCGGGCGCGGCAATAGCGACCGCCTTAACCGTATCATCCGCCAGGACTTCTTTGTAATCACTAAAGGCCTTCTCCACCTTATGTTCAGCCTGGCACTGCTTCAAAAGTTCCTGGTTGGAATCACAGATCGAGTGCAGAACGCCCAATTGAGCGAAATTGCGGACGAGATTCTTTCCCCAATAACCAACACCTATAACAGTTAAATATCGTGTTTCCATGCCGTTTGGCACCAATGTCCTATTTTGAACGATCCGGGATCTGAAACGTAGTTACCATTATATTCCCCTGCGGTTGACCGACAAGGGCATTCCCATCTATTTTGTTTATAAGGATATAGCTATTCGCAGATACCGATAATAATGCCACAGAAACCTCATATTCGCCAGCTTTTAAACCGTCCGGCAGGAGCATGTCATAATGGTCCAAAATCTCCTCTCCTGGGGCCCAGCGGGCAACCGGATAAAGACCGTACGTCGTTTGCCGCAGCTGGCCGTAGACCTGGTTATCTTTGGCGTCAAAAACCGCGATGGCAAGCCAGAAATCTTCCTTGACCTTATGGACGGTTCCCCAGCGGAACGTCAAGCGCAGGACATCGTGCCCGCGTTTCTCGATGAGTTGACTGTC
>CAZLRE010000337.1:0-1897 GCA_964561885.1 uncultured Planctomycetales bacterium
GGAGATTCCGGACTGATCTTTGAGACCGTTTATTTTGTTTTGAGCGCTGATTATAATGTTTATATGGACAAGCAGCAGATGATCAATTATGAAATCATGCGGGAGTTTCAGCAGGAGGGTATAGAATTTGCATATCCGACCCAGACTTTATATATGAAGACAGGGACATGAAATATTTATTTGATGAAATTGATGAGCTGTTGAATAAAAGTTCTGCCTGTCATATTGCTCTTTTTCTGGATTACGACGGAACACTGACCCCTATAGTCCCATCGCCTGATCAGGCCGTTCTGTCGAAAGAAGCCAAAGATGCGTTGTTGCGGCTGTCCAAAATAGAGGATGTGAGCCTGGCCATCGTCAGCGGCCGCGCGATCGAAGATGTCCGGCGTTTGGTCGGGATCAAGAACATCATTTATGTGGGAAATCACGGGTTTGAGATCGAAGGTCGAGGGATGGACTTTGAAAGTCTGGTTCCGCTTGACTATAAAAAGGCGCAAGTGGATCTGAAGGGTGTCTTGCGGCAGCATTTGACCGATTTTCCAGGGAGCTTCCTGGAGGAAAAAGGGATCACCATGAGCCTGCATTACCGTTTGGTCGATCCCTCACAAGAGGAAAATATTGTACGCATGTTCGATCAAATGACCCGTCCATGGGTAGACAAGAAAAGTATATATGTGACCAAGGGCAAGAAAGTCCTGGAGATCAGGCCTCCCGTCGGCTGGGACAAGGGCAAGGCCGTCAGCTGGATATTCAAGCGGCAGCAGCATGACTATGGCGTTCAAAATGTTTTTCCGTTCTATTTTGGAGATGATGTAACCGATGAAGATGCGTTTATGGCTGTTCAAGAATCTGGTGTTTCCGTTTGTGTGGGATCACAAATAAATTCCAAAGCGCAATACTTTGTGAACAACCCTCAAGATGTTATTCGTTTCCTGACGATGCTGGAAAAGGAGAGAACGGATCATGGCTCACAAAAACCTTAATTACGCGCTGATCGGCAATTGCATCAGCGCCGCGTTGGTCAATGAGGATTGTTCTGTTGACTGGCTTTGTTTGCCGTTCTTTGATTCACCGTCGGTCTTTGCGCGTATTCTGGACACGGAAAAGGGGGGATATTTTAAGATATGGGCTAAAGATGTCATAAGCATAGAGCAGTCGTATCTTTATCACACGCCTATCGTCAAGACGGTATTCACCACCAAAGACGGTATTTTTGAGGTCCGCGATTACATGCCGAGGTTCAGCACCAACAATGCCGATGTGTATTGTCCATCTGAGATCCAGCGTAATATCCGATTGGTCAAAGGTAAACCGAAAATGACCATTGAGTTAATCCCCCGGCCGAATTACGGCCTGAGTGATGCGAAATTGACGGTCCATGGGGAATATTTAAAGATCGCCTCTCTCCAGGGGGAGTACAACAGTTACTATCTATATTCCAACCTCGATCTTGAAGACATCAAACAGGGAAAAGAAATTGAGTTGAAGTCCTCCGCATATTTTCTTCTTTCCTATCATGAGAAAATGGAGGCGGTCACACAGGACAGGATATTGATGGAGTATGAACGGACCAAAGGGTATTGGCTTTATTGGGTCCACAGGACAAAATTACCCGATAGCCATAAGGAAATGCTTGTCCGTTCAATGATCACCCTAAAGCTTTTGATGTTTCAGCGAACTGGTGCGGTCATAGCGGCTCCGACGACATCGTTGCCCGAGATCATCGGTCAGGAACGCAACTGGGATTACCGTTATTGTTGGGTCCGGGACGCCTCCATGATCGTTGATCTGTATTCCCGCTTGGGGCATGCCAGGTCTTCTCTGAGATATATTAATTTTATCCTTAACAGGATGCTTCTGAAGGAAGATAACATTTCGGTCATGTACGGGATCAATG
>CAZLRE010000338.1:0-1894 GCA_964561885.1 uncultured Planctomycetales bacterium
AGAAAGTATTGGAATAAGCTTGCCCAACGATTAAGAGATGAAGGAAGTCAGTTGGTGACATTTTGTCACCAACTGAAAATGCCGGCCAATGATGGCAAGGCATACGAGACCGACTGCGCTAATACCGAAGGCATGTTCCGTATTATCCAATCGATCCCATCTCTCAGAGAAAGAGAGAAGAGGACAGTCCCCTAAAGGGGGACAGGACGATCGCCACAACAGGAAAATGGACGAGTTTTCAGCAACACAAACACAACAATAGGAGCGACTCATGGTTCATAAAACACGGATCTTTGTTCTCGCAAGCGCAATATTCCTTTTAACACAGCCGGCATTCGCCGCCGATAAAAAAGAAATTCCCGTCTACCAGCCATCCTACGTAAAACAAAATCTGATCGCCTCCGGCGTCTTTGAGACCGAAGGGTACATTACTTTCGTCCATAATCCGTACGACGGCCAGATGCACCAGCGCCTTATTATCGTTCACGAGCTGAAAACCGGGCCGGCGGATACAGCCATCCGGATCAAAATCAAGGATGCCGAGGGTCTTCAAAAAGGCGGACATTACCGCTTCACCGTTAAAGCGGAAGATGGAAAGAAACCGCAACAACCCCTGGAGCTTTTGAAGTTTACTCCGATAAAATAGGAATCGGGGGCGTTCCCTTTAGGAGCTGATCCCTGGGGCGCCCAGGTTCCGTCGCCAGAAGGAAATCCCGACTGTTGGCCGCGCCCGATGAAGACATTTGAATTCTCTCGTTGCGCGTGTTAGGATGTCCACGATTTATGAGCCTTCCGCTTACCCCCAAAGCACGATCACGCCGGAAGAAACAAAGGGGGAAGTCTGTGAACAAACAGATCAATGTTCAGTCCAACAAGAATTTGGTTGTGTTTCGCCCCAGGGGTTCCAAGATGTCCCTGGAAGTAAAACTCCAGGATGAGACCGTCTGGCTGACCCAGGCGCAGATGGCAGAGTTATTCCAGACGGAGCGCAGCGTCATTACCAAGCATATTGGTAACATATTGGCTTCCAAGGAGCTTGTGAAGGATTCAGTATGTGCATTTTTTGCACATACTGCCGCTGACGGGAAAACTTACGAAACTCAGTTTTATAATCTGGATATGATTATTTCCACAGGGTATCGTGTGAATTCCAAACGCGGAACGCAGTTTCGCATTTGGGCGACAAGCATTCTCAAGCAGCATTTGATCCGCGGTTATACGGTCAATGAAAAGCGCCTTAAAGAGCAGGCGGAAAATTTAAGGGCGCTCCAGAAGACCGTTCATATGCTGGCCGATCTCAGCGAACGCAAAGCGTTAAGCAGCGATGAGGCCAAAGCGCTCTTCCATGTGGTCCGTGATTATAGTTACGGATTGAGCGTTCTGGATGATTATGATCACGGCCGCGTCACGCTTAAGTCTTCCACAAAGAAAGAAAAGTACAGGATCGGTTATGACGATGCGCTGGCTTTGATCGGACATATGCGCAAACAGTTCGGTTCATCCGGACTTTTTGGCAGGGAAAAGGACGAGTCATTTAAAAGTTCCCTGGGTGCGATCTATCAGACTTTCGCAGGAAAAGATCTATATGCCAGCGTTGAAGAAAAAGCGGCTAATCTGCTTTATCCCAGATTTTTCAATGGTGGCGGCGAGATCGTCGCTAACGTTGCGTACTAAATTGTGCAGAAAGAAATCTGGGATTACCTCTGCAGTCGTGATTAAACCTCTTCGAGGTTTAATCAGCAGACCCAGGCCTAGGGGCCTGGGCGGATTTTGCACTGCAAAATCCGGGTTTATCTGGTCGTTAAGAATCATTCGTTTGTTGACGGCAATAAACGGATCGCGGCCGCATTGTTTGTTTGGTTCCTCGAACGCAATAAGATCTTGTATCGGGCTG
>CAZLRE010000339.1:0-1876 GCA_964561885.1 uncultured Planctomycetales bacterium
TGGCAATGCCAGTCTTAGAATCGCATCGAACCGGCAACATTCTGCGCCAGCCAACCGGCTACGATGCTTTTATTCCTCACAAATTATCTGAGCATGATTTAAATATTCAGGTTGATCATAAGATGATTCAGCTTATTTCTGAGGCTGATAGGGCTTTAGGCGAGTTGATCGGTGTCACAAAAACGATTCCCGATCCTGATTTGTTTGTCGCTTTTTATGTGCGAAAGGAAGCATTATTAAGTTCCCAGATCGAGGGGACGCAATGTTCTTTGGAAGAAGTGCTGCAAGTTGATGAAAATGTTTCAGAGATTAAGCCGGTTCATGAAGTTGTCAATTATATTGGTGCGATGCTGTTTGTTTTGGGCTTTTTAAATTTGTTGCTGTTTTCTTTGCGATTTATTATTTAAATACAAAATTATTTTTTACAGGGATTATCCGAGGCATAAAAAACGCCCGGAGAATATAAGAGAGGACAGAATTGGATCGGCGCGCCCGGATGCAATCTCAATGAGGCTTTCTATGTGCCGCCGCCGCCGAATATGATGATCGAGTTGATGGGGGATTGGGAAAAACATTATTATGCAATGCCTCAATATACTGATCTTGTCAACGCGGGAATTTTACATGCTCATTTTGAAACGATCCATCCGTATGCGGACGGCAATGGCAGGTTGGGGCGATTGTTGATCACATTCTTATTGTGTGAGAAGAAAATATTGCAAGCGCCGTTACTTTATTTAAGTCTTTTTTTTAAAGAGCATCGCTCTGATTATTATCGGCTGTTGATGGATGTGCGTTTTAAAGGAGCGTGGGAAGACTGGCTGCATTTCTTTTTGCGAGGGGTTAGAAGTGTATCCAACGAAGCAGCTCAGACAGCCAATGAGATTCGTGAGATGCATATTCGTCATCGGGCCTTGATTAATGAAAAGTTGTCCCGGTATAAACTGGCGGTTCCGCTGTATGATCTTATTTGCAAAAATCCTATCATTTCTATTTCGATGGCCATGAAGAAGTTAAACACTGGATATCCGACGGTGAAAAATGCCTTTAGCGGTTTGATTGAAATGGAGATCTTAAAACCGTATCGCATGGAAACGAAGGAGAAGTTATTCTCCTATCAGGATTATTTAGAAGTTCTAAAAAGAGGCACAGATTAGACACCGGACCCGAAGCAACTGTAAAGGAATTCTTGACAGTTCAAAATCCGTAACCGTAAAGACTATCCCATGACCCTTACCCAAGACAATCTCCGCATAGTTTTTGCCCCCACCGCCACAACTTTCAATTTCTACAACGCCTATTATCTCGCTAAATTATCCAATTTGGTTTATCAGCCGCTCGACAAGATCGAAGGCACTCTAAAGAGTCAATATGGTTTAACACAGTTCAAGTCTTTTGACGTCGGAGAAACGCAAGCCTTTCTCGCGGCGAATAAGGACATTGTCGTTCTGGTTATTCGCGGGACAACTTCGTGGAAGGATTGGCTGACGAATGTGCGGTTTGTACTGACGCCTTCTGCCGTCGGAAAAGTCCACTTAGGATTTCATCAGGCACTGGATCTGGTTTGGGAAGGGATCTATGAGACGCTGTGCACTTGGAAAGATCGTGACCAGACGTTGTGGGTCACGGGTCACAGTCTGGGAGGAGCTTTGGCGACATTGGCTGTCGACCGCTTGACCGAAAAACTCATGGATGTCAGCGGGCTGTATACCTTTGGTCAGCCGCGGGTGGGCGACAGGAAATTTGCTGACAATTTTGACCGTAACATGAAACGCTACAGCTTCCGTTTTGTGGATGATCAGGATATTGTGACCAAGGTCCCGTTCCCGCCGTATAAGCATGTGGGGAATGAATATTTTTTTGATCGCCAAGGGAA
>CAZLRE010000340.1:0-1868 GCA_964561885.1 uncultured Planctomycetales bacterium
TTGCTAAAATCCCGAAAGACGCGCACGCGGCCTATCAGGTGAAGTTCTGGTGCGAGGAAGACCGCGCGCAGTGGTTCTACGCGATCCCGCGCTGGTATCATTTAAGGGGCAGCACATTTTGCGTTATTCATTTTGATAACGGCAGGGTGGCCGCGGTCGGGAACGCACCTTCTAAAGTCGTCCGGCGGTATATCCGCCAGGAAATCTTTAGAAAGATTCCGTAATAGGCCTGGCTGTCAGATGAATTTAATGGATTGCGCAGGTGCGGTATTTTGTTAGAATGGACGCTTTACGGAAAGGACTCAACAATGACATCAAAAATCCAATTAGCTGCGCGGATCATCCTGGCGTTGATCTATTTTGTGTTCGGTTTAATGGGGCTGTCGATCGCCTTGGGCCTGATGAAGATGCCTGATCAGCCCATGCCGGATGCGGCCAAGGCATTTATGACCGGCATCATGGCCACGGGTTATTTCTTTCCACTGTTGAAACTGACCGAGGTGATTTTTGGTTTCCTTTTGTTCTTCGGCCGTTTCGCGCCATTGGCGCTTGTTGTCCTGGCGCCGGTCACGCTCAACATTATTTTGTATCACGTCTTTTTAACCCCGTCGGCAGGAGAGATGGTCCTTCCTTTGGTCATGGGGCTCGCGCAGGTCATTGCCATGAGCTCCTATTGGAAGCTGTATCAGCCGCTTTTCTCCGGCAGAAAATAATCACGAAAACAATGCTCGATCCAGCCATAGCTTCAGAGACCGCCCGCCGGCGCACGTTCGCCATCATTTCGCACCCTGACGCGGGTAAGACCACGCTCACCGAAAAGCTCCTGCTTTACGGCGGGGCCATTGGTCTGGCCGGTTCAGTGACCGCGAATAAACGCCAGCGCGACACCTCGTCCGACTGGATGGAGCTGGAGAAAAAACGCGGCATCTCCATTTCTTCGACCGTTCTGCAGTTCGATTACGACGGCTATCGGCTAAATCTTCTGGACACGCCCGGCCACCGTGATTTCTCCGAAGACACCTACCGTGTTTTGATGGCGGTCGATTCTGTCGTGATGGTCATCGACGCGGGTAAAGGCATCGAGACCCAGACCCGCAAACTTTTTGAGATCTGCCGCAAACGCGGTATTCCCATTTTTACTTTTATGAACAAGCTCGACCGTCCGTCACGTCCGCTGTTGGAATTGATGGATGAATTGGAAAGTGTGCTTAAACTTAAGGCCTATCCCATCAACTGGCCGCTGGGCAACGGACCAGAATTCAAAGGTGTTTATGACCGCCGCAACAAAGAGGTCCATATGTTCGAGCGCGTGGCCCGCGGTTCTTACCGCGCGCCGGTGTCGGTGCATGATCTGACGGATCCGTTCGTTAAAGAAAATCTGCAGGAGAATTTATACCGGGAAGTTGTCGAGGAGCTCGACATTCTGGATGCCACGCAGGGACATCTCGATCTCAAGGAGGTTCTCGCGGGCAAGCAGACGCCGGTCTTCTTCGGGAGCGCTGCCAATAATTTCGGGGTGGAGCTGTTGTTAAGAGGATTTCTGGAATTCTCAACCGGCCCGTCGCCGCGCCGATCCAACAACGGTCTGGTGCCGGTCGCTCATCCGGATTTCTCCGCGTTCGTTTTTAAAGTCCAGACCAACATGAACCCCATGCACCGCGATAAAGTGGTGTTCGTGCGCATCTGCTCGGGGAAATTCACCCGCAACATCGTGGTCAAACACGCCCGCACCGGCGCGGATGTTAAACTATCGGATTCCCACAATATTTTCGGGCGTGACCGCGAGATCGTCAATGAAGCCTATCCCGGCGACATTGTGGGTTTCGTGACCAAGAACGACCTGCGCATCGGGGACACCATAACCGAAG
>CAZLRE010000341.1:0-1863 GCA_964561885.1 uncultured Planctomycetales bacterium
CCATCTCGGTCGGCGCTGTCATCATTCTGATCAAGTGCGTTCCTTTATCGGTCAAAGATAAATAATCTTCGGGCCATATTAAAAGGGGCAGTTGCTATGCATCCCATTCTTTTGACGATCGGACCGTTCACGGTTTATTCCTTCGGGCTCGCGCTCGCGGTCGCGGTCGTCGTGTGTTCATGGCTCATGGCCAAAGACGCGGTCAGATCCGGGATATCCAAAGACACGGTCTATGATTTTGTGTTCTGGGTGGCCTTAAGCGGCATCCTCGGTTCGCGCATTTTCTATATCCTTTTGAATCTGGATTTCTTTATCCAATCGCCGTCGGAGCTTTGGAAGATCCAGAACGGCGGCCTGGCCTGGCAGGGCGGGCTTATTCTGGGTTTCTCGGCCGCACTGATATTCTTGAGAAAGAAAAAACTTCCGGTCTTTAAATTTCTGGACATGGCCAGCCCCTACGCCGCGCTCGGGCAGGCCATCGGAAGGGTGGGATGTTTCTTGAACGGCTGCTGCCACGGCAGTCACGCGCAATGGGGGCCGTTCTGTCCGGTCCATCAGGACCGTTTGCATCCGACGCAGATCTACGAAAGTGTCGGGCTTGTCATCATCTTTCTGATCTTAAAACGGTTCAACGGCTCTGATCATCCGGCAGGCCGGACGTTCACCGTTTATTTCATGCTGGCGGCCGCGCTGCGGTTTGTTGTGCAATTTTTCCGGTATGATTATGATCCGATCTTTTTGGGCATCGGCCTTTTTCAGATCATTTGTATTGTTGTCTTTATCGCCTCCGCGGCGTTTTATTTTTCGTTAAAAAAATAACAGAACTGTGACGCTATGACCAAATACCGTTTAACCGTTGATCCCGAAAGCGCGAACATACGCCTTGATGTTTATCTCACGCAAACGCTGACCGATCTGCCTTCGCGCACGTTCATTCAGGGCGTTATCGAGGACGGCGGAGTTACAGTCAACGGCCGGCAGGAAAAGCCCAGATATAAGGTCGTCTCCGGCGATGAGGTCACGATCGAATTCTCCGATGACATCATTCCTGATAAAACGCTCAAACCCGAAAAGATCCCGCTGGATATTTTTTACGAAGATGCGGCCATTGTTCTCATTAATAAAAAGATCGGGATGACGGTTCATCCCGCGTCGGGCAATTTCACAGGCACGCTGGCCAACGCGTTGTTGTATCGGTTCAAGGAATTATCTGACGTGAATCCCGGTCGGCCCGGTATTGTACATCGTTTGGACAAGGAGACATCGGGGCTGATCGTTGTTGCCAAAACGAACCAGGCGCACGCGCGTCTGGGCCGTCAGTTCGAGCAGCACACGGTCAACAAGCGCTACATCGCGCTGGTCCACGGGAACGTCCGTTTCGACCAGGGAAAGATCGAGGTACCGCTTAAGCGTCATGTCAAATATCATGACATGCGGCAGGTGGCGGCTGAAGGCGAGGGCAAAGAGGCGTTGACGTATTATGAGGTTTTAAAGCGATTTGATAAAGTCACGATGGTCGGGCTTTATCCGCAAACCGGACGCACGCACCAGCTGCGCGTCCATATGAAACACCTGGGGCATCCCATTTTAGGGGATGACCGCTACGGTCATAAAGAATCGTTCCCGCGTTTGGCGCTGCATGCCCAATCCATCGCGTTTGAGCATCCTGTTGTGCGTCAATGGGTTGAGTTCTCAAGCCGGCCGCCCAAGGAATTTCTGAGATTTTCTTGATGAAGCACAGTCTATAACTTATACTTTACTTGTTTTCTTTTTCCCATATAATAGGGTCAATTATCAAACTACGCTACGACATCACGCAGGAGATTTCAATTTTATGAATAAGACAGGAAAAACCATCACCAT
>CAZLRE010000342.1:0-1859 GCA_964561885.1 uncultured Planctomycetales bacterium
AGCAGGACGGCCAGATCGAATCCACCCCCCGATGGATCAAACAAGAGGATGGCGCGCATTGCAAAGCCGGAGACATGAACACCCGCGGGATCGGGATATGCCTGGTAGGGAACTTTGACAAAGAAAAAGTTTCAGAAAAACAGATGCAATCTCTGGTATTACTCGTCAACAAGCTCAGACGGCACTACAAGATCCCTCTGAACCGGATCATGGGCCACGGTGAGGTCTCGGGCGCCAGCACTCACTGTCCCGGCCGCCAATTTCCATGGCGCGAATTCATCGATCGATTAAACTCTGCCCCGCCGGATTGATCAATCCCAAAACATCGCAAAAAAAACAATAACTCTTGTCTTCCCTAAAAGGCGGAACGACAAGAGTTATTGTTAAAACTCAAACTTAAGAATTAAATCTTCATCATGATCGGCGGTTCAATAACGCGCCTGGGCTTCTTAAGCCTTTCCCATTGGACGCTCATCGCCTGGCTGCGTGACGGGCATTGATCACCCATAATGTTGAAGGTCAGAATGTTATCTTCGATGCGGTATGTATAGGCCCCTTGCTGCCCGCAATCGAAAACAAAATCGCCGCCCACATCGTTCATGATGACCCAATCCCGCGAAACACGGTAATGTCCCCAGATATCTTTCTTTCCGTCATCTTCAAAATCCAGCTGGTACGTTCCGTCTTTCTTGAACGTCAGCCTTTGAGGACCGTTCTCAGGATCTTTGAATTTCCAGCATCCGGTGATCTTTTTATTCGCGAAAGCCGCGAACTCTTTGGCAAAACTGTCGGTCGCCGTAATCCCGAAAACCATTGATAATAAAACGATAAGGAAAAATTGCATTGTTGTTCTCATGATTGTCCTCCCATCATATCCAATACGATTAGAAATATTGTACCTCATGAAGCGATCAATGGAAGCATTTGTTTTGCAAAATATAAAGCGAAGAAAAAACCTCCCATGTCCGTTATCGTAGTAAGGATCAAACTGGACGATAACGCGGGATCCTGACGGAAGTATTTCAAGACCAAAGGAATGACCCCTCCGAGGCAAACAGAGACCACGGTGTTCACCGCCAATGCGCCGCCGACAACCAAGCCGAAATAGGGATTGCCTTTCCAGATAAATGCAATGACGCCCAGGATCAAACCCACAACTAAACCGTTAAAAACACCGACGCTCATTTCCTTTAAGAACACCCGAACCAATTCAACCGGTTTTAAAAGCCCTAGCGTCAGCTCGCGGATACTGACCGCGACCGCCTGGTTGCCGGCTGAACCGCTCATGTCTGAAATGATCGGCAGGAACACCGCCAGGGCGATGACCGCCCCCAGCGTGTCCTGATAAAGCGCGATCACACTGGCAGACATAAGATTGAGGAAAATATTGATGATAAGCCAGGACAACCGGCGAGTTGTGCGTTCCATGTACGGCATGGACCGGAACTCCTCACCGCCGACGATACCGCTTGCCTTCAAATAGGAATCATTCTGGCGTTCATTGGAGGCTTTCAAAACATCATCACGGCGCACTACCCCTAACAGAAATTTATCACGCCTCACGACCGGAATGCCCAAAAACGGGCTGTCATGAAAGATCTGGATCAATTCCTCAAGCGGGGCATTCGCATAAACGTACTGCGGATTGGCGATCATGATGTCACTGACCGGCCTCTCCCGTCCGGACAACGGCAGGTCCCTCATCCGCAAAACCCCGCGCAGATGTCCCTGGTCGGAAATGACATAAGTGTATTGAACGTGATAATCAGAATAGATCTTCGCGTTGCGCTGCAGATCATCCATAACCCCGCCGACCGTCATCCCCTCGCGGTAAGAGACATATTCAATGGTCATGATAC
>CAZLRE010000343.1:0-1843 GCA_964561885.1 uncultured Planctomycetales bacterium
AACGGTCTCCCATTTGATGCCCGTCGGAAAACCGGCACCGCCGCGGCCGCGCAAACGGCTGTGTTTGATCTCCGCAATGACTTCCTCAGGCGTCATCTGAAAAAGAACTTTGTCCAGAGACTTGTAGCCCCCAAGGGCGATAAAATCCTCGATCGACTCCGGGTTCACGTCCCCGCAATTGCGCAGAACCACCTTCATCTGTTTCTTAAAAAACGGGTCTTCGGCGGAATTCAGAAACACTTTTTCGCGCGAGTCCGCGAACAGCACCATGGATTCCACCGGTTTTTCTTCAAGCAAATGGCTTTCCACCACCTTAGGCGCCGAATCTTCTTTGACCTTCTGATAAATGGTGTTCTCCGGCATGATCTTGACCAACGGTCCCTGATTGCAGGGCCCCATACATCCGGAAGGCACGACCTGGATCTCGTTCTCCTTGCCCTGCTCTTTGACCTGCGCCTGGATCGTTTTTAAGACAGCCTCACTGCCCGAACTCAAACAGCTCGCGCCGCAACACACGCAAACTTTCTTTTTGAACTGGCTCTGTTTGGAGGCCACTTGCTCGGCGATGGTTTTCAGATCTTGACGATTCATACCTTCACTCCCGTTTTTTCAGAAATTTTGCCCTGGATGTCACTGGCGCTGACTTTGGCCATCACTTCATCGTCGATCACAACAGCCGGAGCCAAACCGCAGGCCCCGATACAGCGTGCGGTCTGCAATCCCAGCCGGTTGTCCGCAGTGACCTGCCCCGGTTTTAGATGATACGACTTATCAATAGAATCCAGGATGCCCTGGGCCCCTTTCACATAACAGGCCGTCCCCGTGCAGACCAGGCAGGTGTGATCGCCCTTGGATTTCAGCGAAAAGAAATGATAAAACGTGACCGTCGAATACACCCGGCTGGGAGGGACCCGAAGGTTCTTGGTGATGAATGCCAGCACATTCAAAGGAAGATACCCGTAAGCGTTTTGGGCCGTGTGAAGGATCTCAATAAGAGAATCCGGACGGAAATTCTCCTTTTTCATTTTGGCCGTGATCAACTTGACACGCGGATCACTTTTGGGAAGCTCAACATCCAGCATATTCTTTTTCTTAGTCGTAATCATAGGCCATCCTTGCTTAGCGTCACGCAACCAGTCGGGTCCGGGTTTTGCTGACACCGATAATGACGAACCACACCATAACAGCCCCTAAAACCCCGGCTGTCACAACCGATAACGCCGGATCGCCGATCGAGGCCATCTGATAATCTTTTAATAGGGAAAATAGCGGGAATGATTCGCTTATGTTCAACTGAACCGACGCAGCGGCCCATTCCAATCCGTCAGGGAACTGGCTGGCCCATGGCGCAAGGAGCAATAATATTAATGAAGCTGTTGCCGTACGATAGACCAGAACTCTGTTTTGACCGGCCCCATACATCAGCGCAAGCACACGGAAGCAAACCACGGTCAAAAACGCTTCGGCAATTCCTATGCGGGCATGAACAGGCACCATGGCATTGAGCATCGTGCCGAAGTCAACCTTTCCGGAGAAAGCCACTTCGATCGTGCAGGCGACCGACGCTAACAGGACCGACAGCCAGGAAGCCAAACCCAAAGAAATATCTTGGGAGATGCCGCGCTTCTTTAATGAATGGTAGATAAACCCTCCCAGTCCGGCTCCGATCACGGCCATATTAAGGACATTGGCACCTATCGCGCTTATCCCTCCGTCCGCGAAGAATACCGCCTGAATAAGCAGAATATACGAGATGGTCAAAATGCCCCTGGGGATCCCGAGAGCGCCGGCCGCGAGAACACCGCCTAACAAGTGCCCGGATGTGCCGTTCGCCACAGGAAAA
>CAZLRE010000344.1:0-1828 GCA_964561885.1 uncultured Planctomycetales bacterium
GGTTATCTGGCCTGGGCTTTTGTTGTTTTCTTTTTTATCAATCTTGTCATCTTGTTCCGCTGGAATATCCTTATTACGGCGCTGAAACTTCATGTTCCGTTCTGGAATGTGATCCAATGGTTCTTTATCGGGATCTTCTGCAACCTTTTTCTCCCATCGGCAGTCGGTGGAGATGTCATTAAGGTCATTGGAATGTCCCGGATCGTCGGGCAAAGGCCCAAGGTTTTTGCGACCGTTGTTCTGGACCGTTTGTCGGGGTTCGCCGGCATCGTGATCGTGGCCGCTATCATGTTCATGGTGGGTTATGAACATATCCCGGACCGTTCGGTCGGCGGATCGATCATCATGATGACGCTGGTGTCGCTTGCGATCACCGTTGTTCTTTTCAGCCACAGGATCTATTCCTTCTGCTGCAAATTATTCAACCGCTGGCCGGCCGTCAAAGAAAGCCTGATGAGCGTTCACTATGACATCGCTTTAATGAAGGGCAAAGTCGGCGAGGGCATATTAAGTATCCTTTTGTCTTGCCTGGCGCAGTTGCTTTTGGCGTATGTTTATTATGTCGTGGCCAAAGCGCTTAATCAGAATGTGGATTTCATTTATTTTCTGATCTTCTCGCCGCTGATCTGTGTGGCGACCGCCTTGCCATCGATAGGCGGTCTGGGTGTCCGTGAAATGGGTTGGGCCTTTCTTTTGGCCAAGGTGGGCGTGCCGGAGGGCATCGCGGTCAGCATCAGTCTTATCAATTTTCTCTTTATGGTTTTAGTCGGGCTTATCGGGGGCGCCATGTATGTCACTACATTTCTTGATCGACGGGTACAACCTCATCAAACGAAATCCGGCGCTCGCATCAAAAAGCCTTGAGGACGGACGGCAGGCGTTCGTTGCCTTGATCGAGCGCAACCGGCCCCAGGGAAGCCACAGCAATCAGGTGACTGTTGTCTTTGACGGCAAGCCGGGAATGTACGGTTTTCCCGTGGCGCATGAGATCAGGATCGTATTCACTGAATATGAAACGGCGGATGACCTGATCAAGCGCCGCGTTGAAGAGTCCAAGAACAAAAAGAATATCGTGGTTGTGACGGATGACAGGGCGCTGTTGCTTTACGTGCGCGGTTGCGGCGCTTCGGTCATGTCCTGTGGTGATTTTATCAAGCGCGCGAGTTCCGCTAAAACGTCCACCAAAGGCAGGAAATTGTCTTCGGGAAACTCGAAAGTTATCACATCGACGTTTGAGCATACCGTTAATCAGGAATTTGAGAATATCTGGCTGAAGAAAAAATCCAAGCCGGAGTGAAAAAAAGGATCTGGCATGTTCGTCTTAAGCAATTTTGTGGTGGCTTTAGCTCAAGGGTTGGACTTATTTCTGGGATTTATGTCTTTGCTCATCATCGTGCGGGCCTTGATCAGCTGGGTGAACCCTGATCCGTATAATCCGATCGTCCAGTTCCTTTCGCGCGCGACCGACCCCATATTAAATCCGATCCGGCGTTTTATGCCGGTCATGCCGATCGACATATCGCCCATCATCGCTTATTTTCTGATCGTGGTGGTCAGAGGGTTCCTTGTCCGCACGCTGATGGACCTGGCGTATTCTATACGGTGATTCAAAGCAATTGAGCACTTGAAAAAGATTCTGATTTCATGTATAAGAATGATGTTCGTTTTAAATGGCAGGCAATAGTTGTTGCGCTCACGATTGTCAGGGATCCGGAAGCCTCCGGGACCTGATATATTTTTTTTGTTTCTTTTGGTCAATTTCCAGACGTTAATCAAGGAGTTGCTATGTTAGATAAAGTCAAACAGATGATGGAATTAAAGAAACAGG
>CAZLRE010000345.1:0-1816 GCA_964561885.1 uncultured Planctomycetales bacterium
ATCGAAGCGGGCTTTGAGTTCCACCAGCACAGCGACTTGTTTGCCGCGCTCGGCGGCTTCGAGCAGGGCTTCCACTACCGGGGCGTTGGACCCCACGCGGTATACGGTTTGTTTGATGGCAAGCACGTGCGGGTCGCGGGCTGCGGCGTTGAGAAAGTCTATGACCGGAGAGAAGGAATCGTACGGGTGATGAATGAGGATGTTTTCTGCGCGGATGGCATCGAAAACATCGCCCGGCTCGGAAAGGGACTTGAATTGTTTTGGAATGTTTGGTTTGTAGGGGATGTCCTTCAGGTCACGCCGTTCCACATTGCTGTATAACTGCCACAGGCTGCTAAGCCCAAGCGGGTGGTGCAAGGCATAAACGTCGTTGCGGGTGACTTCGAGGTTATCCACCAACAGGTCGCGGATACTTTCCGGCATGGATGGGTAGACTGCTACTTGCACTACTGAGCCGAATTTACGTTTGCGGATGTTTTGCTGCATGGTTTCCAGCAGATCATCGGCTTCGAGTTCCTGAATTTCAATATCTGCATCACGCACAATGCGGAAGGGGTGCGCGGAAACAACTTCCATACCGGGGAAGAGGACTTCCAGATTGGCAGCGATCACCTGCTCGATCCAGACGAAGTAATGATGATGGGGAATCGTGCCGTCTTTACGTTCTGCGCCGGAAGAACGCTTGATGGGGATCAAACGCGGCAAAGTATCGGGGACTTTGAGGCGGGCAAATTTCTCATTCCCTTTTTTATCGCGGATGACGATGGCGAGGTTTAAACTCAGGTTTGAGATGTGGGGAAATGGATGGCCTGTATCAAGCGCGAGCGGAGTCAGAACCGGGTAGACCACATCCTTGAAATATTTATCGGCCTTTTCCTTTTGCGCTGCGGTCAGTTTATCGTAGTCAAGAACATGCACGCCTGCCTTATCCAGCCTGGGCAGTATTTTGCGTTGAAAATATTGCTGTGCGTTTTGCAGAAGATCGTGTGAAAGTTTTCGGATGGCAGCCAGTTCGTCGCGGGGAGTTAATCCATCCAAAGATACATCCATAACCCCGGCTTCCACCTGCTTGCGGATTCCGGACACACGCACCATGAAGAACTCATCCATGTTCGAGCCGAAAATGGCAATGAATTTCAGCCGTTCAAGAAGGGGATTATTTTCATCCCAGGCTTCATCAAGCACACGGCGTTGAAATTCAAGCAGGCTGAGTTCGCGGTTGATATATAAAGAAGGGGATGTGAGGTCAATTGATTCGGGCAACATTTATTTCTCACTAATTTCCACAAGCACGCCGGGGGTAAGCAGCCAGTCCAGAGTTGCAGTGCGGGAATGGTGCAGATCATCCACGGAAAGCCTGCAAACGCCGCCTTTTTTGAGAATCATATCCACTGGTGCGCTTTTGGCGATTAATAAACTAACAAGGGTGGTCAGGTAAGGTTCATGCCCAACAATGGCGAGACTGTCAACTGAATATTTTTCATTGATCTCAGCAATGAGCAGGTCGGGGTCCCCCATGGGTACAAGGTTATCGCTCAAAGCAACCCCTTTTTTCATTTTGAAGACATCAGCCAAAATCTCAGCCGTTTCCTGTGCGCGGACATAAGGGCCTGAAAGGATCGCATCAAATTCCACGCCAAGGATTCGAAGCCCTTTTGCGATCTGCCTCATCTTTCTACTGCCCTTGTCTGTGAGCGCTCTCTGGCTGTCATCGCCAGAGGGTTCCTCTTCTGCAGCAATTGCGTGGCGGATAATATATAAGTTCATTTCAGTTCTCCCAGGGAAAAGATTTATCAGGCGCAGCGCGCCAGAAAGT
>CAZLRE010000346.1:0-1577 GCA_964561885.1 uncultured Planctomycetales bacterium
CCGTCCGATGTATGTTTATAAAATTGAAAAAGAAACGAATACCGTTTACGTTGGTGACGTTGCGGAATTATATTCCGCAGGATTGATGGCAAAAGAATTCAATCCGGTCAGTATGGAAATTCCCACAGAGCCGATCGAAGTTGAAGCGCGTATTCGTTATAATTCATTTGTTGTGAAAGCAAAATTGGTTCATGTCGGCGACGACCGTGTGCGGGTTGATTTTGTCGAACCGCAAAGATCAGTCACTCCTGGGCAATCGGTCGTTTTTTACGACGGAGATATTGTGCTCGGTGGCGCGACCATCGAACAGCCTATTAAAAGCATTAATTAGCGGGTGCAGGCAGGACCCGCGTAGAAAGGATGTTATGAAGATTAGTTTAGATGTCGCGAATTTGAAGAATTTTGTCAAAGACAGCGACCTTAAAACGCTCACGCCTAAATTACAAAAAGCCCACGACGAACTTCACACCGGCAAAGGAAAAGGCAGCGACTTTATCGGCTGGCTTAACCTCCCGAGCAAAACCAGAAAAGCGTCCATTGACGAACTGACCAAACTTGGCGAAGACATCCGTAAACATTCTGACTGTATCATTTCCATCGGTATCGGCGGATCGTATATCGGCGTCCGTGCCGCATTAGATTTCCTTTCTGAAGAGCAGAAAATTCCCGTCTACTACGCCGGTCACAATATGAGCTCTGGTTATCTTAAGAAACTTTTTGCCAAACTTAAGGACAAGCGCGTGAGCGTGGTTGTCATTTCCAAGTCCGGCACCACTACCGAGCCGGCTGTCGCTTTCCGTCTCGTGAAGAAATTCATGGAAGGCAAATATTCTGCCGCAGAATTAAAGAAGCGCATCATTTGTATCACCGACGAGAAAAAAGGCGCATTGCGCGCTATCGCTGATAAAGCCGGTTACAAGACCTATCCGATCGCTGATGACGTGGGCGGCCGTTATTCCGTTCTATCGCCGGTCGGTTTGGTTCCTTTGGCGATCGCTGGCCTCGACATCGCTTCTTTATTAAAAGGCGCTAAAGATGCTGAAAAAGAATTATCGGAAGCGGGATTGGATAAAAATTTGTCGTGGCAATATGCCGCTAATCGTTTTCTTTTATACAAACAAAAGAAAGCGATCGAGATCTTCGCTTATTTCTATGAAGAAATGGCCTTTACCGCGGAATGGTGGAAGCAATTATTCGGCGAAAGCGAGGGCAAGGAAGGCCAAGGCATTTTCCCGGCGTCCGTCAACTTTACCGCTGATCTTCATTCGATGGGCCAATGGATCCAGGAAGGTGAACGAAATATCTTTGAAACCTTTGTCGTTGTTAAAGACACCGGCAATGAATTATTGATCCCTTCCGATAAAGAGAATCAGGATAATTTCAACTGCGTCGCGGGAAAGAATCTCGACTGGGTCAATGAGCAGGCCTATAAAGCGACCGCATCCGCGCATTTGGAAGGCGGCGTACCGAACATGACGATCACTTTGCCGAAGTTTGACGCGTACAGCTTGGGCCAGTTGTTCTATTTTTATGAGAAGTCCTGCGCGATGACCGGTTATCTGATGGGGGTCAATCCG
>CAZLRE010000346.1:1587-1802 GCA_964561885.1 uncultured Planctomycetales bacterium
AGAAGAAAATGTTCGCTTTGTTAGGAAGAAAGTAATTGGTATTGTGATAATATAGCCCTATGAAGTTCCCATTATTTCCTGGCGGCGGTAAAAAAGTGGATCCAGCCAAGGCGGCTGTGAAAGAATCGCCTAAGGCCTCCGCACCCGCGCCTAAAGTTGTTTTGCCAAAAACCTCATCGGCCGGCACTCCTGACGGAAAACGCCAGATCGTCACC
>CAZLRE010000347.1:0-1795 GCA_964561885.1 uncultured Planctomycetales bacterium
CGGAGGAGGGAATTTCGCCTCATCCATGTCGAACATCTCGTTTTTCTTTCCCAAGCGCATGCAGGGGACAGCCCTTGGATTGAACGCCGGATTGGGAAATCTCGGCGTGAGCGTCATGCAATTTCTGATTCCCGCGGTCATCGGTGGCGCCTATTTTGGGAGTTTGGCCGGAGCGGGTCTGCCTTTGGTTGAAGCCGACGGCGGCAAGTCGGTGGGAACTTTGGTATACATCCAGAATGCGGGATTTGTGTGGGTTCCGTTCCTGACGCTCTCAGCGATCGCGGCGTTATTCGGCATGAACAATCTAAAAAGCGCCACTCCTCAGCTTGGAAATTATGCTGCTGAATTCGGGAAGACGGCGTTATTGGTGGCCTTCGGTCTTGCAGCGGCGGGTTGCGGCGCGTATATGCAGACGATCCTTAAGTGGAATATGTGGGCCGTTCTGCCGTTGACCGTCATCATCGCGCTGTGTTTGATGAAATTCCTTTCGCCCTCCCAGATCAAAGGCAATCTGGAGCGCCAGTTCGCGATCTTCAATAATAAACATAACTGGATCATGACCATTCTTTATGTCATGACCTTCGGTTCGTTCATCGGATATTCGGCCTCATTCCCGAAACTCATTCAGGACGTATTCGGATATCTGCCTAATGGTGCTGTCAATCCGAACGCGCCCAACCCGATGCACTGGGCTTTCCTGGGGCCGTTGGTCGGCGCGCTCATCCGTCCCATCGGAGGCTGGTTTTCCGACAAGATCAACAGCGGCTCAAAAGTCACAACATGGAGCACGGTCGTTCAGGTTATCGCGGCCTTGGGCGTTGCCTATTACATCGTCAAGGCCAAATCCCTCGATACGCCGGAGACCTACTGGTGGCCGTTCTTTATTTTATTCATGATCCTGTTTATCGCCACCGGCGTGGGCAACGGTTCGACGTTCCGCAGTATTCCTTACATCTTTCCTAAAGAACAGGCCGGCCCGGTCCTGGGCTGGACATCCGCGGTCGCGGCTTACGGCGCGTTCATCATTCCCATCGTGTTCGGCCAGCAGATCAAGGCGGGCCACGCGCAGAACGCGCTTTACGGATTCACGGTCTATTACGTGATCTGTTTGTTTTTAAATTGGTATTATTACGACCGGAAGAATTCCGGCATCACATGTTGATCTATGACGGGCACAAAACCAAAGATACTTGTCTATTCCTGTTCCGGAGCATCCAGCGCCGCGCAGATGGCCAATTGGATCGCTATCCAGCTGGACCGCCGCGGCCTCGCTGAGATGTCCTGTGTCGCCGGCATCGGCGGAGGGGTCAAAGCTCTTGTTGCAAAAGCAGGTGCGGCTGATATCATAATCTCTGTTGATGGTTGTCCGCTGGATTGCGTTGAGCACTGCTTATCCAAAGAAGGTCTCAAAAGCACGGTGCGTTATGAGCTTTCCAAATTGGGGGTTCCCAAGAAACTGCATACGGATTTCGATCCGCAACAGGCCAATAAGATCCTGGATCTCATCATCAACGATCTGGTCGAAAAGAAATTTTGCTCCCGTCCCTTATCATAAAATCTTCTAAGAAAAGCTGGCCAGCATGTCACGCGTCTTATCCATCAATTTGTCCAAAGGCGGAATTCCCAAGTTGCCGGTCGAGTCCGTCCGTGTGACGTACAGCGGATTGGAAGGGGACGGGCATAACCACGAAAAACACCGCACGCCTTTACAGGCTGTTTGCCTTCAGGACATCGAGAAATTAGAAGAGCTTAACCGCCAGGGATATTCTCTGGTCCCTGGATCAACGGGTGAGAA
>CAZLRE010000348.1:0-1794 GCA_964561885.1 uncultured Planctomycetales bacterium
TAGATATTCCCAACGTTCAAAAGCAGCCAGAAGTTCGTCTTCCAAGGTCTCAAGCTGCGTTTTGACATAAGCGATTTCCTTTGACTCTTTTTGATAAAAACCCGGGTCCGCCATCGCTGTGTATAGCTCTTCCCTTTGCGATTCCAACTGTCCGATCTTGACAACCAGCCTCTCAAGTTCCCGTTCTTCATTATAGGAAAGCTTGCGCTTTTCCTTGGGCTTGGACGGCGTCTCGATTTTCTCTTGTTTCGGCGTCTCTTTGAAACTCTCCTTAGGGTCTGCCTTGGGCAACGCCATCTTACTCTGGGCGATCCAGTCATCATAACCGCCGGGATATTCGCTGATGACGCCTTCCCCTTCCAGAACGATCGTGGAAGTGACCACATTGTTTAAAAAAGCGCGGTCATGGCTGACCAAGATCACTGTGCCGGTGTATTCCACCAATAATTCTTCCAGAAGTTCCAGCGTCTCCACATCCAGATCATTGGTCGGTTCATCCATGATGAGAAAATTGGACGGCTTAGTGAAAAGCCGGGCCAGAAACAGACGGTTGCGTTCCCCTCCTGAGAGGACTTTAACCGGTGTACGCGCCCTGTCCGGAGGGAACAAAAATTCCTGAAGATATCCGATAATATGCCTGGGCTTACCGTTAATAGTTACGGTATCCGCGCTGCCGCAAACATTTTCAGCTACGGTTTTCTCTTCATCCAATTGCTCGCGCAGCTGGTCATAATAAGCGATCTCAAGATTCGTGCCTAAACGCACCTTGCCTTTTTGCGGAGGCATTTTCCCAAGAAGGATACGCAGCAACGTTGTCTTGCCCGAACCATTAGGACCGATGACGCCGATCTTGTCCCCGCGCATGATCTGGGTTGAGAAATTCTTGATGAGACATTTATCATCATACTGAAAACCGATGCCGGAGGCTTTGATGACCAAATGCCCCGACTGTTCCGTTTCCTGCGCCTGCATGCGCACCTGGCCCTGTTGACGCCGTTGCGCCCGTTTTTCTTCGCGTAAACGTTCGAGCGCTTTGACGCGGCCTTCGTTACGCACCCGACGGGCTTTGACGCCTTTACGGATCCAGACCTCTTCTTCGGCCAGTTTCTTATCGAAATTCTCCCAATACGCCGCTTCGTTCTCCAGGACAGCTTCTTTGCGCTCGAGGAACGTCCGGTAATCGCACGACCAGCTGTAGATCTTTCCGCGGTCGAGTTCCACGATCTTGGTCGCCAGATTCGTCATGAACGCGCGGTCGTGGGTCACGAAGAATAATGTTCCCGGATAATCCTTTAGAAATCCTTCCAGCCATTGGATGGTGTCGATATCAAGATGATTGGTGGGCTCGTCCAGCAAAAGCACATCCGGCTTTAAGACCAGCGCGCGGGCCAAAAGAACACGGCGCTTCTGTCCGCCGGATAAATTCTCAAAATCACTTTCCGCGTCCAGCTTCATCTGGGAGATGACCAGTTCAACCTCACTGTGAATGGCCCATCCATCGGAATGATCGAGTTCAGCCTGAAGAACATCCAACCTTCGCATCAATTCAGGCGTGTGCTCCGTGTGCAGCCGGTGGCTGACATGATGATAATCCGCAACCAGCTGGGCGCGTTTCCCCAGACCTGAGAGCACGATATCAAAAACATTGCCCTTGAGATCGACCGGAACTTCCTGCGGCAGATGGGTCACCTGCACGCCCTTCTGAAGGACGATCTCCCCGCGGTCGATCGAAATCTCACCGGTGAGCACTCTCATGAGCGTAGTCTTACCGGCGCCGTTTCGCCCCAGAAGCGC
>CAZLRE010000349.1:0-1786 GCA_964561885.1 uncultured Planctomycetales bacterium
GCGGCACGTACCAATGCATTTGCGTGAACGGGGATCTTTATCAGAACCATAATGGTCTCCCTACCAGGGCGTTAAATGTTTCAGTTTCATCCGTTATACGGGTCTTCATGATATATCTCACACTTTGCGTTGATGGATCGCCCGTCGGATTGCCGCTTTTTTCATCGCCATGATTGACTTTCAGGTAGCCGGGTTCAAGCCGGGGAATTTTCAGGTCCACGGTTTTTGAAGCTGTCCTGATCTTTGCTTTCTTGGCATTTTTTATGGATCGTGTCATTCGTTCGACAAAACGGTTGGTTGGCGGGATCGGGGCGATGTCGTCGGTAGAAATATTCCTGGATTTGTCCGTAAGGCGGACACGCTCTCTGTCTGATTCCAGTTCTTGTACCCGCGTTTCGATCCTCTCGAATGCGGTTTTCACGGCATCCGGTTTATTTATCTCTTCAAGCTGGATTGTTGCAAGATGGCTCTCGCCCAATCCAATGTAGGCCATTGCCAGATTATTGCGCATCTGCTTGTCGCCGCCATCGATGCTGATTCCCTGCAAAAGTGTTTCAATAGCCGATTCGTAATTCCCTTCCAGAATATACGAATACCCCAGATTGTTATACGCATGGTGATCTTTTGGGGATATTTTGAGGGCTTCCCGATAGGCTTCACGCGCTTTTTCGGGTTCGTTGAGATTATCATAGGTAACGCCAAGGCCGTTGTATGCAAAGACATGACCTGGATCGATCGTCACCGCTTTGGTGAATTCTTCGATGGCTTCCCGGTATTGCCCCCTCGCCTGATAATGTACGCCCAGACGATAATGGGAATCCGGATTGCCGCGCGGGGATTTTACTTTTGACATAAAAGCCTGTGCGCGCATTTGAGTCTCATCATTGGCCCTGGTTTCATTTTTTTGTTCCCAGAATTTCAAATAGCTGAATATGCTGTTTGCCGATGAACATCCCGTCATCAAGCCGGCGATCATCACCGGGCATACGGCGATCCGCCCAAAAAGTTTCCAGTTGACTCTCTTCATAGAAGACTCCTTATGCATCATCCGTTCAGGATGGCCAATGCCTGAATAAGCGCTGGTCCTATCAAAACCAGGAAAAGCGAGGGGAAAATGAATAAAATCGTCGGGAAAAGCATTTTCACCGGTAACTTCGCTGCTGTTTCCTCGATTGCCTGCAATCTCTTTGTTCTCATGGAATCTGCCTGGACGCGCATTGCCTGCGCCACGTTTGTCCCGAATCTCTCGGTTTGTATCAATAAGGTCGCGAAACTTTGAATATCGTCGGAATCACAGCGCATCGCCAGGTTCCTCAGCGCTTCACGCCGAAGCTTCCCGGCCCTGAGTTCGAGTGACAGGAGCCTTAACTCTTCGCTCAATGCGGGGTGCCGCACCTTTATTTCCTCACCTACCCGATTGATCGCCGAATCAAGGCCCATTCCGGCTTCGGTGCACACGCACATGAGATCGAGGCCATCCGGGAAGCCGCGAAAAAGCTGTTCTTTCCGGTTCTCGATGCGCCATTTTAGCCAGATGACCGGTATGTAGAAACCGACAAGGGCGAGAGAGATCAGAACCAATGTGAAATTGAGCGGCAGCATGGTGCGAAACACGGTGAACCTGAGTATCGAGAAACAGATCGGCAGTGCGGCTGCCAGCAAGACTTTAGAGCCGTAAAAGATCAGCATCATATTCTTCATCCTGCTTAAGCCCGCTTGCATGAAACGTTTCCTAAGGAGCGACACCTCGTCTTCTTTCCTTGGTTTCGCAAACGAACCGAGACGC
>CAZLRE010000350.1:0-1768 GCA_964561885.1 uncultured Planctomycetales bacterium
GTATCTGGATCATCCGGTCTGTCGGCAGATGCGCCAGATATTGCTCATAATCCAGACCGCGGTTATGGGCCGTCACCCTGGCATGCGCGATGTCGAACAAAAATCTGATGCCGCATCCTTCAACAACATTTTTAATAAATTCCCCGTCTGTGATATGCTCGTACGCTGCCGTGGGATAATAATTATTATTCTCAACAGCGATCTCGATACCGCGTTGACGCACCGCCTCTTTCAGCCACCGCACATTATCACGGGCGAAACCTATCAGATCGCCCCGGCTGTAAATTTCTCCATCCGGCTGAAAAATACCGTCGACCAACTTAGGCTGGCTGCAGCACGACGCCATATGAAACGAGACCAAACGCAGATCAGGTTTTGACCTGACAATTCCCTCAATATAGGCACGGTCCTCGTTTGTCCACGGATGCACGATCTCTTTTTCGCAATGAAAAAGCTTCTGTCCGGGCCATCCGTTCTCCCGTGTGTGATCGCGGCACTCCAGACAATCGCTCGCCTCAGCGATCCTGCGGGCCGACTCCGGATCCTTGAACAAATGTGATATGGGTGTGGCAACTTCCATGATCAATAGGCTTTCGACGCCCTAAAGGCCGTCTATAACTTTTTAAGAAGATCCTGCAGCTGTTTAATGGTCAGCCAGCGGTCATTGGTATCGCTTCTAAAAGAAAACCCTTCTTTGACCTTGGGTGACTTTTTGTATTTGTTATAAACTCCGTATTCCAGACCGAAGGAGGGCAGGATCACATAAACCCCATCGTGGATCCTGGTGTTACGCGATTCGTCCTCGGAGAAAAGCGACTCATGCAGTTTCTCACCCGGCCGGATGCCGAAATATTTAAACGTGCACTTGGGTTCAATGGCCCTGGCCAGATCAATGATGTTCATTGACGGGATCCTTGGGATAAAGACCTCCCCTCCCACCGTCAGCTCAAGGGCTTTGAGCACAAGCATCACACTCTCATCTAAGATCATCCAGAACCGGGTCATACGCTTGTCCGTAACGGGAAATTCTTTGATGCCTTTTTCTTTCAAGCTCATAAAATATGGAATGACACTGCCGCGGGACCCCATGACGTTGCCATAACGCACAACGCCGAACTTCACGTTACCGCTCGCGTAGGCATGGGCCGCGACGAACGTTTTTTCCGCCGCCAGCTTGGTGGCTCCATAAAGATTGACCGGATTGACCGCTTTATCCGTCGACAATGCGATGACTTTCTTGACCCCGCACTCGATGGCGGCATGGATGACATTATCAGCTCCCATGATGTTGGTCTTGACCGCTTCCATAGGATTGTATTCCAACGCCGGAACATGTTTAAGCGCGGCCGAATGGATGACATAATCAACCCCGTCAAACGACCTGACCAACCGCGCCTTATCGCGCACGTCCCCCAGAAAATACCGGATCGGATATTTGTCCGACGGAAATATCTTGGCCATCTCGAACTGCTTGAACTCATCCCGGCTGAAGACGATCACTTTCTTCGGTTTGTATTTGTGAAGGATCGTGCCGATGAATTTTTGGCCGAAGGAGCCTGTTCCTCCGGTCACCAGGATCGTTTTATTGTTGAGCATTTCTCTTCCTTGTCGTTGACGTTATTTGGACATTTCCGTAATGAGATCCACGTGGTCTTTGATATTCAACCCTTCCAGATGGACCTTTTCTTTGCCGATCAGCAATACCCCGTTGAAATCCTGTGTCGCGATATCTTTGGCCTCCGCGAGCACACTATCTTTGAGGTTCAAT
>CAZLRE010000351.1:0-1766 GCA_964561885.1 uncultured Planctomycetales bacterium
GTGGGCCCGCGCTTCTTCAGCAATTTCAAACAGAACGGAGTTCAATTAAACCTGCTGGCGCTTGTGATCGTGCTGTTAAGCGTCGCAATCGCATTTCTGACCCATTATGCCGGCGGACTTCCGCTTGGGGCCGCCGTCGGTGTCCTGTCAGGCGCAACGACCAACACCCCCAGCCTCGGCGCTGCCCAGCAGATCCTCAACCAGAACAACCCGGATGCCGTCAATCTTTCGACCATTGCCTACGCGATCGCTTATCCGATGGGGATCTTCGGCATCATCCTGACGATGCTCGTACTCAAAAAATTCAAGAAGATCGACCTTAACAAAGAAGCGCAAGCTTATGCCCAGGAAAATTCAAGCCATGTGGCGGGCATGAACATCGTGGTAGAAAACAAAAATATTGAAGGCATCCCTTTAGCGAAATGTTTTGATTTTATCGACCATCAGGTCATTGTTTCGCGCCTCATGCATAACAACGAGATCATCCTGCCCCATGAAGGCACTGTTCTGCATCTGGGCGACATTATCCGCGCCGTCGGGCCAAAAAAGAACGTGGACAAACTCTGTCTTCTTTTGGGCAGCAGATCTTCCGTGCAATTAGAGACGATCGAAAGCGACATCATGGGCCGGTGGATGGTCATCACCAAACAAAAGGCCGTGGGTAAAACCATCCGCGACTTAAACCTGCGCCAGTCGTTCAAAGTGACCGCCACCCGCATCAGCCATGACGACATGGAACTGCCCGCGGGCAACGACACCATCCTCTATTACGGGGATTCCATCCTCGTTGTCGGCGAACCGGATGACCTCGACAAATTCTCGGATTTTATCGGTAACTCGCCGCACGCGCTGAATCACCCGTTTATCCTTCCCCTGTTCTTCGGGATGTTCCTGGGGATCCTTGTTGGGCAGATCCCGATCTATCTGCCGGGCCTGCCATCCCCGATCAAGATCGGCTTGGCCGGCGGGCCGTTGCTGGTCGCCATCCTGGCCAGCCGTCTGGGACGCTTCGGTCATGTGGTGTGGTATCTTCCGACGAGCGCGAACCACCTCATGCGCAAATTCGGAATATCGCTGTTTTTGGCGTGCGTGGGCCTTAAATCCGGCGCCCATTTTATTGAGACCGTCATGACGGCCCAGGGGATGATCTGGTTTGTGTGGGGATGCGCGATCACGATCGTTCCCTTAATGATCGTGGGGGCATTCGCGTTGTGGAAATTGAAAATGAATTATCTGACGCTCACCGGACTTCTCGCCGGAAGCCTCACCGACCCGCCGGCGCTCGTCTTTGCCAACAATCTCGCCTCATCCAACGCCCAATCGGTGGCGTATTCAACAATTTATCCCATGGTGATGATCGCAAGGATCATAACCATCCAGGTCCTGGTCATTATTATTTCGATGGCTTGAGGATGGCGCCGCAGAGGGATCACAAAAGGCGCATCATATTGCGTTGGAAATCCTTAAAACCCTGAATATCGGCAAAATCATACTTGCCGCGCACAACACCGTTCTGGTCCACCAGCATCACCGTGTCTTTGGAGAAGTTGCCGAAGACGCCCAGAAGCGCTGAACGCTCCTGCGCATTGGCCAGAACGATGTAGTGGGAAGGGATCAGCGGGCTCAAATCCGGCGAGATCGCATCTGAAACGGAAAGCACATATAACTGACGCTTGCCCGAGGCTGTGCGCTTTGATATTTCTGTCAATTGTCCGGCCATGACCATAAGGGTCGAATTGGATTGCGCAGTATGGACCGCCCAGACA
>CAZLRE010000352.1:0-1765 GCA_964561885.1 uncultured Planctomycetales bacterium
CTGTTCAATCAGAAGCTAGATATGACGGATGAGATCAAGGCTTCCCTTGAGAAAATCATCCATACCGTAAAGCAGAATTTCCAATAGGTTTTCGATGATCGGAATTCGGGAATACAATAAAAAGATCGTAAGTCTTAAGAACACAAAAAAAATGACCAAGACCATGAAAATGGTCGCGGCAAGTAAATTCAAACGCGCCTACAAAGCGCAGTCAGGCGCGTTGCTCTACGCTCGTGAACTGACGGAACTGATGGGCCGCTTGGCCGCAACGCAAAGCGAGATGTTCCACCCGTTGTTTGACAAACCTAAAGATATCCAGAACGTTCTTATCCTGCTTGTCACATCCGATAAGGGGCTTTGTGGCGGTTTTAACAACAATTTGATCCGTTACGTCCGTTCGTGGGTCAACGATAACAAGGAAAAGTATAAATTCATTGATTATAGTTTTTGCGGCAGGCGGGGATACACGACCCTGCGCAGGCAGGTGTCGGTCAGTACGCATTATGAGGATGTGACCGCCAAGCCTTCGTTTGCCAATGCCGTTAAGATCGCGGAGGATATGGTTCAAGCTTATACCGGACGCAAATACGACGAGATCTATCTCGCCTATAATCATTTCAAGAACCCGCTGACTCAGATCCCTGTCCTGGAAAAATTGCTCCCTTTAGACGCGCGGATCTTTCAGACGGCAGGGACAAAAGCCGTAAACGCGGATTATATCTTTGAACCCCAGGCAGCTGAGATCTTTAAATTCCTTATTCCTAAGTATCTCAATTTCAAGATCTATTTTGCGCTATTGGAGAATGCGGCCGGAGAACATGGAGCGCGCATGACAGCGATGGACAAGGCAACGGAAAATACGAGTGAGCTCATTGACCAGTATATCCTCCGCCGTAACCGCGCCCGACAAGCGGCGATCACAACGGAATTGATCGAGATCATTTCCGGCGCTGAAGCATTGAATAATTAACGCTTATTAACGATCGAAAGGTTTTATGGAACATACCAAGCGAAAAGGTCAGATCACACAGGTGCTCGGAGCTGTTGTCGATGTGTTCTTTCCCTCCGGACATCTGCCGCACATTGGCCATGCGTTAAGAACGACCAATGAATCGATCAGCAAAAAGGTTAATAATTTGACGCTCGAAGTGGCCCAGCATTTGGGCGACAACATCGTGCGCACGCTGGCCATGGATTCGACCGAAGGGTTAAAACGTGGTCAGGAAGTGACAGATTCCGGAGAAGGAATCATGATGCCGGTCGGCGAAGGGACTTTGGGGCGGGTCATGAACCTTTTAGGTGAGCCTATTGATAATGCCGGTCCAGTTAAGGCTGAGAAGTATATGCCTATCCATCGCCTGGCTCCGAATATCGAGGATCAGGACACGACCTCATCAGTTTTGGTCACGGGCATCAAGGTCATCGATCTGTTGGCTCCGTACCGCAAGGGCGGCAAGATCGGTCTGTTCGGCGGTGCCGGTGTCGGAAAAACGGTTTTGATCCAGGAGTTGATCAACAATATCGCCAAAGAGCACGGCGGTTTTTCTGTTTTCGCCGGCGTCGGCGAACGCACACGCGAAGGGACTGCCTTATTTAAGGAAATGAAAGAGGCTGGGGTCATTGACAAGACTTCGCTCATTTACGGGCAGATGAATGAACCGCCAGGTGCCCGTGCCCGTGTGGCTCTTTCCGCGCTCACCGTTGCTGAATATTTTCGTGATGAGAAGAAGACAGATGTGTTGTTGTTCATCGATAATATTTTCCG
>CAZLRE010000353.1:0-1755 GCA_964561885.1 uncultured Planctomycetales bacterium
GTTCTTTGTAGTTCAATTCTTTTTTCAAATGCGAAGATTCTTGTTGGAATTGTTCCTGTTGCGCCTTGATCGAATCCAGCTCCTGTTTGATCTGTTTGTTGACCTGGCGCGATTCAAAGATCTGCCATTGTAACAGCGATTTGATCTTTTCAAACTCGCTTTTATGTCTGCGTTCAGCTTCAAGTATATTGTTTAGCTTGACGATCTCGGCGTTCTTTTCGGCAAGCAGATTTTCAACTTTATTGACGCGTTCGATAAGCTCTTTGTCAGTATGCTGCGCCAATACCGTCAACGGATCCAATTGTGAAGATTTGTTGTTGGGCAGTTCAGCAGGACCCCCTTCAGAAGATGCGATCGGGATATAAACACGTTTCTCCTTGCGTAATTCGCCCAGGATCAATTTCCCGGCGATCAATGAGCCAACGATAACAAGAAGAAAATAGATCAACATAGGCATTTCATCGGCATTTCAGTGGGTTTGACAAGAATTCACGAACACCTATAATGTGCCCATGACAACATGCATCGTTTTAGCAGCCGGTTCAAGTTCACGCTTTGGGTCTCCAAAAGCGCTGGCGCCTATCAGCACTAAACCCAATATTATCTTCCTGCTCACTAAGTTATGCGCGACAAATATCGAGGAATTAATTGTCGTGCTCGGAGCAGACCGTGAAAAGATCGAACCATTGATATTTAAGCACAGAAAGATTCGGGTTGTCTATAACAATGATCATTATTTGGGTCAGATATCATCTGTCAAAGCAGGCTTAATTGCATCTTCCCAGCTCGCCCGTGCTTTTATGATATTGCCTGTCGACTGTCCGTTCGTAAGGATTGAAACCATTAACAGACTTCTTGATCATTTTCATGAAACACAGCCTTCAATATTAATTCCGACATTTAACGGAAGCAAAGGACATCCGCCTGTTATCCAGAAAAAGCTCGAAGAAAATATCCTCAAGCTTACTGACCAACAAAACCTTGCGCATATTCTGCGTGACCCAAAACATCAGGCAAAACTGCTGGAACTGCCTGACGAAGGCATCATCCAAACGTTCAATACGCCCCAAGAGCTTCAAAAGATCACGTCAGCAAGAATTAATTCTGAGTAAATACAACGACCTTAGCGGAATAGTTTGCCCGGATATAGGCGTTCCCGAGCAGAGCCTGGGCTTTGATCTTTTTCCAGGTTCCTGTGGCATCGGTTTCGATGTCGGTTATGGCATCGCCTCCGAGCATAGCAGCTTCATACTGCATTTTGGGAATGATGTTCTCCAGCGCCTGGCGGCGTTCGGTGGTGACAACGACCGTTCCGATGATCTCGTGAGGTTTATCCAAAGACTCGAGATAAACGATCTCGGATGGGGATTTTTTAGGCGGGTAATACGTCGCGTTGCTGGGATTGGAATCGATCTGATACACGCTGCAACCGGTCAGAACCAGCAGAGAGAATAATAAACATCCTAATCGATTTCTTGTAGTCATGATTGCTCACCATTCTGTTTTTGTTTAAGCGCCTGAATGATTTTTTTGGGTGTGATCGGAAGATCTTTAATGCGGATACCGACGGCATCTTCAATGGCATTGGCAATGGCCGCGGAAGTAGGCAAAAGTGAGGCCTCCCCCATGCCTTTGGCTCCGAAGGGCCCTTCAGGGTCGTTGGTTTCGACCATGATGGTCTCCATTTCAGGGATACCGATAGACCTTGGCAAACGGTAATTGGCAATTCCTCCGCGTTCCACGTGGAACATTTGC
>CAZLRE010000354.1:0-1740 GCA_964561885.1 uncultured Planctomycetales bacterium
TGGATCAATAAAATGATCAATTGTGTGCGCCGGGCCGCGTTATTTAATACCCAGCGCATGGTCGAAGAATACAATTCAAAGATGTGGGAATTGAACAAATAAGCGTATGAAGCAATACCTCGATCTGGTCAAACATATTTTGGAAAATGGCGAGCGCAAAGAAGACCGTACGGGCACCGGAACACTGTCCGTTTTCGGTTATCAGATGCGCTATGACCTGCGCGACGGTTTTCCGATATTGACGACCAAAAAGATCCTTTTCGCCGCTGTTATTCATGAGCTGTTGTGGTTCCTCAGGGGTTCCACGAATATCAACGATGGGCTCAAACAGCACACGCCAATTTGGAATGCCTGGGCGAAGGAGAACGGTGAATTGGGGCCTGTCTACGGATATCAGTGGCGCCATTGGGAGCGGTTTGTCTGGGATGCTCAAACGAATTCATACCGCAAAGAGCATGTGGACCAGATCAAAAACGCCATCGAGCTCATCAAGAACAATCCTGATTCTCGGCGTATCATCGTGAGCGCCTGGAACGTGGCGGATATTGACCGCATGGCGCTTCCGCCGTGCCATGCATTCTTTCAGTTTTATGTCGCTAACGGCCGTCTGGATTGCCAGTTATATCAGCGTTCCGCTGATGTTGCCCTGGGCGTTCCGTTTAATATCGCCAGTTATGCGCTTCTGCAGTCCATGATGGCTGCCGAATGCCGGTTAACTCCCGGTGTTTTTGTTCATACGCTCGGAGACGCGCATATTTATTTGAACCATGTGGAAGGATTGAAGCTGCAGCTAGGCCGTACGCCAAAGCAGTTGCCAAGGTTGGTCCTGCCCCAGAAAAACGTCTTGGATTTTGTATATGATGATATCCAGCTTGTCGGATATCATCACGACGAATTTATCAAATTTCCCATCGCAGTTTAATGAGCGTTCCATTTTCCATTATTGTTGCTGTTGACCGAGATTACGGGATCGGTAAGGATGATGTTCTGCCCTGGAGACTGCCGGGGGAGATCGCGCATTTTAAAGAGATCACGACGGCGCAGTACAATGAACATCAAAATGTCGTCATTATGGGGCGTAAAACATGGGAATCGATCCCCTCCAAGTTCCGTCCGTTGCCCGACCGGCTGAATATTGTCCTGACCCGCAGAGAGTTTGCTTCATTCCCTGAAGGTGTTTTGAAGGGGGCAAGTCTGGATGATGCCTTGCAGCAGATCGTTTCAAGAACCGAGAACCGGTTTGGAAAGATTTTTGTTATCGGCGGCGCCAAATTATTTAAAACCGCCATTGAGCATCCGTCCTGTCAGGAAATTTATTTGACCTTCATAAAATCCTCATTTGATTGTGACTGCTTTTTTCCTCCCATCCCTGCCGCTTTTAAAGAAAAATCCCGCTCAGCCGTCATCCGTGAAAAAAATGTCGATTATTCCTTTATTCACTATCGGAAGTAACCTGCCCGGATGATCTTGCAGAAACCGCTTTTTTAAGACAGCTTAATTTATTCGCAAATGATTGATAGGTCGATGGTTGCGGAGATCTCTGCCGCGTCACTATCTGAATATTTATGCAATTGATTGTGGTAATTTGACATATCAAGTTTTATACTTTTCTCAATCGCTCTACCTTATATAATCCCTTGACCAGAGGGGGTCAGATTTGATCATGGCCAATAGTAAATATCAGCAGACCATCCTTGTCATTGAAGATGATCATGCGCGTGACGGGATGCTTTCGATGAT
>CAZLRE010000355.1:0-1091 GCA_964561885.1 uncultured Planctomycetales bacterium
GGAAATCATTCACTTTGATCGACCGGTAAGAGGGCGGAATATCATCGGAAATGTTATGGTACATCAAAACAGCGACCGTATTAACCGGCCTGAGATGGTTTAAGGCGGATAACGCATTGAGATACGAGCGGCTCAAAAACTTGTTGAAGGACATTTAAACTCCATGCGGTTGAAAAGTTTCGATTTTCTCTTGGGAAGTACGACGTGAAACTGAGCGCCTTTTAGGATCAATAGCCACGATTTTATAACCTAAGTATATGTCATCTTTTTGTCATTGGAATAGCTCCAGACAGAAAATAGGAAAGCGCTTTCTTTACCCGGATCATCAACGAAACTCAGCGATAAGGTCAAAAAAAACAGCAGGCCGATGAGAGCCTGCTTATTTATTATCTTAATCAGAAATCCTTATGATCAATTAATCAAAGACACACAACTTTTACTCCCTCCTTTATCAAACTCCATGATTGCGACAACGGACTCACAAACAGAAACCATCGATCAAGAAGATCCGGCAGCTGTGAAGCGACCTAGAAATCTCTGAATATTTCCATCCAAATGCAGATCCTTGGCCGTGATCTTGTTTTTAAGAACAATGCCTTCCAAAGATGTGCACCGGCTCAAGGCGACATAGATCTGTCCGTGACAGAAAGCGCCGCGGCCGACGTCGATGACGATCTTGTCAAAGGTCTTCCCCTGGCTTTTGTGAATGGTGATCGCCCAGGCCAGCTTCATGGGGAATTGTTTGAATGAACCTGTCACCCGCGAATCAATGCCGCCTTTGTTCTCGTTATAAAAGAACTCGAACATCTCCCAGGTGTACGGCTCGACCTCAATGGTCCTTCCGTCCGGAAGCGACACCTGCACCGCCACCGCGTTAAATCCGGCGTTGTAAATGTCCTTGATACGCCCGATGGTGCCGTTGACCCATTTGCCCTCGCGGTCATTATTGAGCATGATGACTTGCGCGCCGACCTTCAGGTCCAGCACTTCATGCGTCGGCAGAGTGAGCTTTTCAAAATCCCCGCGTTTCTTTCCTTCGTGCGAAAAAAGATCTTCCTTGAGCGCGCGCAAGCGTTCCTGGTTGATGTCAT
>CAZLRE010000355.1:1101-1721 GCA_964561885.1 uncultured Planctomycetales bacterium
GTTGGTGGTCGTCAGATAGACCCAATGTTCAGCCTCCGGCGGATCGAACGCCGGGTCATAGCGCGTATTTAAAAGCGCCAGATGTTCCTCCGTCACCGCGTTGTTGCGGACGGCTTCAAGCAGATCCTGGAAATGTACGTCCTGCTGGCGGTAATTCTTTTCGAATTCAATGACCTCGATCGCGATCTGTTCAAACACGCGGGCATCGAAAAAATAAGGACTGCGGTATTGGTCGCGGAACATGGCCTCATCCGAAGAGGTCACAACCGGCGGCAGCTGATACAGATCGCCGATCAAAACCATTCTGACGCCGCCGAAAGTTTTGGTCTTATCCGGGCCGTACAGGCGCAGGAATGTGTCTACGCAATCCAGAAGGTCCGCGCGCACCATGGAGACCTCATCAATGATGATGAGCTCAAGCCTTGGATAAACTTTTGCAAGTTCCGGACGCGGCGAAACTCCGGGAACACCTTTGACCGTAATATTCGGTTTGAAATTAAAAAAGGAGTGGATGGTTTGCCCGCCCACATGGACCGCGGCCGCGCCCGTCGGCGCCAAAACAACCATATTCTTCTTGAGATTAGACCGGCAGTAATTCAGGAACGTGGATTTGCCCGTTC
>CAZLRE010000356.1:0-1708 GCA_964561885.1 uncultured Planctomycetales bacterium
TTGCGATACAAAGAGCCTAAAAGCTCGACCAGTCAATTGATCAAAAAGACTGTTTCTCAGAGGGATGTTCATTCAGCGATCCAATCGGATAATCTTCGGTTCGCCTCATCAGTCGCTGAGTTCGGCCTTCTGTTGAGGAATTCGCCATACCAGGGGCAGGCGTCATTTGACAATGTCCTGAATCGGGCAAGGTCATCCAAGGCTGATGCGTTTGGTTACCGGGCCGAGTTCATCGGTCTGGTTGAACGTGCCAGGACATTATCGCCTTACAGGGTCCCCAGACCAATTCCGGAACCGATGGTTTACCAAGATTATCCGCAGGGAAGGCGGGGCGAAAAAGGACAAAAATAGTTTCATTTCCGCGTTTAACAGCTGTTTTGGCCGCTGCCTTCAGGCACGCGGCCAAACTGTTTTTCAGTCGCTGATTTAATCTTATTAGCTCATGACAACCCAAATGCGCTGTAGTAACCTAAGCTCCAATATTTTGCTTTAAAGGAAAGGAATTAACTATGTTACGCACAATCTCATCTTCACTTTTAACCGCGGTGTTTGTTCTTTTGGTTACCTCTTCGATCGATGCGGCGACGGTTTCAGGCACTATCAAATTCGACGGGGAAGCCCCCAAATTCAAAGAGATCAAGATGGATGCTGATCCGGTCTGTATGACTCTGCACACTTCTCCGGTCTATCCCCAGACTTTGGTGCTTGGAGAGGGAAATACCATGGGAAACGTGTTTGTACACATTAAAAAAGGCCTGAGCCAGACGACGTATCCCGCGCCTGCTGAAGAATTGGTCATCGATCAAAAAGGCTGTGAATACCATCCTCATGTGGCAGGTGTGATGGCCGGACAATCGATCAAAGTGTTGAACCCTGACGGGACGCTGCACAATGTGCATGTTTTAAGCAAAGTCAATCCCGAAGCCAATGTCGCCATGCCGAAGTTCCGTAAAGAGATCAGCATCAAATTCGACAAACCGGAGTTCATGTTCGCCCTTAAATGTGATGTGCATCCCTGGATGGGTGCGTGGCTTTCGGTCATGCCGCATCCGTTCTTTGCGGTTACCAAGGATGACGGCAAGTTCACCATTGCCAATCTTCCCGCCGGAACCTACGAAGTTGAAGCCTGGCACGAGAAATTGGGCGCCAAATCAGCGACCATCACGGTCGCCGAAGGTGATAACGCGACGGCTGATTTCTCCTTTGCCGCGCCTACCAAAAAATAAAATCTGTTATCAGGAAAATTATGTCAGAACATCATGAAGAACATAAGTTGGGCTTTTGGCGTGCGTACGTATTTTCAACTGACCATAAGATCATAGGACTGCAGTACGGAATCACCGCATTGTTTTTTCTTTTGATCGGATTTTGTATGGTTATGCTGATGCGCTGGCAATTGGCGTATCCCGAACAGGTTCTGCCGGTCATCGGCCAGTGGTTCGGAGAGAACCGCATGCCGGGCGGTGTCATGACCCCGGATTTTTACAATCAGCTGGGAGCCATGCACGGGACGATCATGGTGTTTCTCGGGGTTGTTCCATTGGTTTTCGGAGCGTTCGGAAATTATATTGTGCCGCTTCAGATCGGCGCGCCGGATATGGCGTTCCCGAGACTTAATATGGTCAGTTACTGGCTGTATTTTATCGGCGGTGTGATCATGCTTTTAAGTTTTTTTGCCCCCGGCGGAGCGGCGAGCTCCGGATGGACG
>CAZLRE010000357.1:0-1696 GCA_964561885.1 uncultured Planctomycetales bacterium
TGGATCTTTTTGATCCTGGCTACGGCTCAAGGGTCAAGGCGGCTAAGGAAGAAGTGAAGCGATTAGTTGCGGGATTACAAGAAGCCAAGGACCAAGCCGTTAAGGATACCGCTGAAATTTATTATCGTTTGCAAGCCCTGGAAACGAATGCCCAGTTAGCTGTTCAAAATCGCGATGATGCGGCTCAAGCCGCAAAATTGATGGCGCCATTATATCAACAAGGCCGGCGCTCTATTGATCAGATGATCTCGGTGAGGGCGGGACTCGTGCAATCGCAGGAATATTGGTTGAAACTAGAAGCTGCCCGTCGGCAGAATGTTTTAATTTTGAAATATTATGCCGGGGAATTGACTCCCGGTGAAGCTGAGAGCGTCTATGGACAATAGCCATATGAACTGGATCGGCCAAGTTGTAGGGTTTTTTGTCAAGTCCAAGGTCACTCCCCTGATCTTAGGATTCGCGATATTTTTAGGGATTATGGCGGTGGTTAATCTGCCAAGAGAAGAAGAGCCGCAGATTTCTGTCCCGATGTTCGATATTTTTGTCCGGGATCCCGGCGCGACTTCGCAAGAGGTGGAACAGCGGATCATCAATGTGGGGGAGCGGAAACTCTGGGAAATTTCTGGTGTTGAATATATTTATTCGACGGCACAAACAGACGGAGCTTTGATCGTCGTTCGTTTTAAAGTCGGTGAAGATCTTGAGAAATCTTTGACTAAGTTATACACAAAGGTTTTTGCGAATTTAGATTTCTTGCCGCAGGGGGCTTCTCAACCGTTGATCAAGGTCCATTCGATCGATGATGTCCCGATTTTATCATTAACATTTTATTCAAGGGCCAAGGATGGGAGAGCATTACGCCGCATTGCCGCATCGGTGCAGCAGGAGGTCAATGCTATCCCGGATATTTCACAGACGCAGATCATTGGAGGGCATAAGCGAAGGTTCCAGGTGTTGCTGGACCCAATGAAGATGTCGGAGTATTTAATTGACCCTGCCGCACTTGAGCGCGCCATTGTGTCATCCAATGTCAAATCTCCCGCCGGGCATTTGCAAACAGGTCCCAAGATGGTAACGGTTGAAACCGACGGGTTCTTTAGCTCTAAGGAAGATCTCGAAAACCTTGTTGTCAGTTCTTCCTCGGGCAACGTGGTTTATTTGAAAGACATCGCTCGCGTTATTGATGGCCCGGATGACGAAGAACACTATGTCAATATCCGTTTTGGAATAGCTCGCGGGGATGCAGATCAAGAGCCGTTGCAAGCTGTGACTTTGGCTATTTCAAAACGCAAAGGATCTAACGCCGCAAGGCTCTGTGAACAAGTTTTAAAGAAGATCGACGTTATTAAAGGCAATTTGATCCCTGAAGACGTCAAATTTGAGGTGACCCGTAATTATGGAGAAACGGCCACCGAGAAATCCAATGAACTTCTTATTCATATGGCCATTGCGGTCATCGGGGTTGCGTTCCTCATTGCTTTAGTTTTGGGTTGGAAAGAAGCGGGAATCGTGGCGGTAGCTATTCCGGTCACGCTTGCTTTGACGCTCGCCTCTTTCTATTGGCTGGGATTTACGTTGAACCGTATCACGCTTTTTGCCCTTATTTTCTCGATCGGTATTTTGGTCGATGATCCTATTGTGAATGTTGAGAATATCGTCCGGCATTTTCGTTTGGCACAGAATCGCGGCCGTAAAT
>CAZLRE010000358.1:0-1695 GCA_964561885.1 uncultured Planctomycetales bacterium
ATCGTCGACAAAGGCCCTTACGCCAAGACCATCAACTTTAATTTAAAGCCGTTCACTCTTATAGGCGCCACGACCCGCAGCGGTCTGTTGGCATCCCCGTTGCGCGACCGTTTCGGCATTTTTTATCATCTGGATTTCTATGAGGTCAAAGACCTTTCGAAGATCATTGAAAATTCCGCCAAGAAATTGAACGTTGATCTGGATACCGAAGCGGCCTCGGAGATCGCCCGCCGGTCAAGAGGGACGCCGCGCATTGCGAACCGTTTATTGCGCCGCGTCAGGGATTTTGCCCAGGTCAACGCGGGCAATGCGCGTATTACGGTCGAGTTGGCCAAGACCGCGCTGGAGCGTTTACGCATCGATTCCGTGGGGCTTGATGAATTGGACCGCAGGATCCTTCAGGTGATCAATAAACATTACAAGGGCGGTCCCGTCGGTGTGGAGGCCTTGGCCGCCACGCTCAATGAAGAGGTCGATACCATTGTGGATGTGGTGGAGCCGTATCTGCTTAAAAGCGGTTTTCTTAAGCGCACCGCGCGCGGCAGGGAGCTCACCCAGGCGGCGATCCGCCATATGGACACGCAGACAACCGTTAAATCGTAAAGAGAGACGCGCATGGAACAAATGGGAAAAATGATCATTGTGGCCGGTGTCGTGATGGTGGCCGTGGGTATGATCCTTGTGTTGGCGCAAAAGATCCCATTTTTGGGCAAGCTCCCAGGCGATATTCTCATTAAGAAAGATAATTTCACGTTTTATTTTCCCCTCGCGACATGTGTTCTCATCAGTCTTATATTCACTCTCATTTCCATGTTATGGACAAGAAAATAGCACAGGTGTTCTTCAGATTTTTGGTCGCGGTCATGGTCATCTTGCCTGTGATCGTGATCCCTTTGGCGCGCTCTTCGGCGCCATCGGAGAAGACGATCCGGGTCTTGGTGGTCAAGTCGGCCAAAAGTGTTTCATTGAGCGTTCAAGGCTCATGGATGCTTTTGGATGAAGCCAAGGGCGAGATCATCGAGGAAGGTCAACGCACGATCTGGACCAATGTCCAGGCGGTCAGCCAAGGGGTATCGGTCGGCGGAAAAACCTATTCGACAAAACGTATCGCGATCGAACCGGCCAGGGATGCCAGCATCACCGTCAATAAGCGTCTTTTTCGCGGGCACGTGAGCATCGTGGTGAATCCCGATGGGACGCTCAATGTCATTAACGTTGTTGATCTGGAGAAATACATCAAAGGCGTTTTGTATCATGAGATCTCCCACAAATGGCCTATGGAGGTCATCAAGGCCCAGGCGGTGGCGGCCCGGTCTTACGCGATCTATTCGATGGAGCAGAACAAGGGCAGGGATTTCGACGTCACCAACGACATTTATTCCCAGGTTTACGGCGGCAAGAATTCCGAACGCTACCGCACCGGCCTTGCTGTCGATGAAACCAAAGGGGAGGTTTTGATCTATAACGGCAAGATCCTGCCCGCGTTCTTTCATGCGACCTGCGGCGGTGTTACCGAATCGGTGAGCGAAGTCTGGAATATGGATCTGCCGCCGTTGCGGGGCGAACTATGTCCCTATTGCAAAAAATCACCGCATATGCGGTGGAAAAAGAATTTCCGGCTCAAGGAAATCCAAAGCAAATTGAATGCGAAAGGATATAAGATCGGTCTTATCGGGACCATTGAGGTCAGTGAGC
>CAZLRE010000359.1:0-1688 GCA_964561885.1 uncultured Planctomycetales bacterium
ACCGTCGGTTCGATCAGCAATCGGTCAAAAAGCGCCAGCGTCACAAAAAAGACCGCGACGTAGAAGATCTTCCTTTGCAAAGGTGTCATGTTGGAAAAAAACTCGTTCATGTTCCTTTGATCCCCTGTTTAGCGGCGGGCCCCGCGGGTTTCACCGGCTTTTCGTCTTTCAGATCTTCCTCGACGTAATTCGGGTTCAGCAAGAACTCGACCTCAAAAGAGACCATGTCCTTGCCGCGGTCTTTCTTGGCGGACGTCGACTTTGTTTTAACTCCGTCAAATATTTTGGATTCGCTTAAAGAACTCACGAAAGAATACACGCGGGATGTTGTTTCCGCGATCCCGGTGATGACGACGATCCCGTCCTCGGCGGAAGTGATCGAATTAAGATATATGTCCTTGGGGATCACAACATAAAGCCCGCGCAGCACTTTAAGCGCAGTCAGCCGGCTATTTAATAATTCCTGGACCGCCTTGGTCCTCTGCAATTCCGCCTGGAGCGCGAGCACCTCTTCATGCTGCCCTGCGTATTTCTCGCGGAGATTTTTCTTGAGGAAGGTCTCTTTGAAATAATTCTTCGAACCCAGGATCAGCCCGATCAAAAGGAGGATGGAGACAACCAGCACGCCGGTCACCATGACCTCGCGGCTCTGCTGTTCAACGCCGCGCTTCATCAGGATCTCTTCAGGGATCAAATTGACTTCACAGCGCGCTGCGCTCACGGCCGGGGCAAGCACATCGCTTAAGGTGTCATTGGCAAATTCACTTTCAAGCTTTTTCTTAAGGCCTCCACCGATTTTAAGCTGGTCGATAAAAGCGGAGATCTGAACGGAGCTTGCCACGGCAGCGGCCAACGAAGGCTGAAGGTCTTTGACGATCGCTTGGCTGGACGTTAAAAGAAACGTGGCCGGCGCTTTGTCGATGTCTTCTTCGCGATAAGAATCCAATGATTTCTTGATCTCGGCGACAAGTTTGTCCCTGGCCTCCGCGCCTTGGTTTGTTAAGGCGGCTGTGCCTACAGGAATGCTCCGGCACATGGCCGCTGTCCCGCGCGATTCAATGATGACGTTGGTCGCCTGAGGCCCTACGTCGATGATACCGACCGGCGCGGATTCACGTTTGACACCAAGCGCCTTGGCGTAAAAACGGGCGATCCCTTCCGGTTCAAAAACGACTTTATACGTTTCTAAGCCAGCACTTTCGATGATCCGCAGACGTTCTTTGACCACATTGCGGTTGACGATGACCAGAAATATTTTGGTGAAATTCGACTGATAGGACCCCAATTGGCAATGTCCGACAAGGATCTCGTCACGCGAGAACGGTGTATGACGGGCCGCTTGAAGGTTGACTATGGATTTGATCTCTTCAGGATCTATGGATGGAACTTCGATCGTCTTGGTGGTGGCAACGCTTGCCGGAATGACACACAGCACATGGGCCTTTTTCGGACTGAACCCGGAAAGCGCTGTTTTTAAAGCCTGGGCGGCGGCATCATTGGTCATCCCCGCTATTTCCCGACGGGAAACCTTGACAACAGCGCCCGAGCTTTTCACCTGGGCGATCTTGACGGATTGATCACTGATGCAAATACTTAAATAGTCTTTATCACTCTGGAACATGAACGGATGTCCTCAAATTTTAGTCAAATTATACCCCAGCTTCTTTGCGTACTCCATCAGAAAAGCA
>CAZLRE010000360.1:0-1682 GCA_964561885.1 uncultured Planctomycetales bacterium
GCGTCATCCAGCAACCGCAATTTCGAAGGACGTCAAGGCCCCGGCGGAAGAACGCATTTAATGAGCCCGGAGATGGCCGCAGTTGCAGCCATCGAAGGAAAGATCTCAGATGTGCGAAAATATTTAAAGGCATAATTATGGAACCATTCATCAGACATACAGGGATCGCAGCTCCGCTGGACCGCGCGAACGTCGATACGGACGCGATCGTACCGAAACAATTTTTGCGCAAGATCGACCGCGTTGGGTTCGGGAAACATTTGTTCCATGAGTGGCGCTATCTGGATTATCAGGGGACACAGGAGAATCCGGATTTTGTTCTCAATAAAACGACTTACCGCAACGCTACCGTTTTGTTGACGCGTGATAATTTCGGCTGCGGTTCCAGCCGTGAGCACGCGCCGTGGGCATTATCCGATTATGGCTTTCGGGTCATTATTGCGCCGAGTTTCGCTGATATTTTTTATAACAACTGTGTCAAGAACGGAATGCTGCTGGTTCCGTTAAAGCCCAATCAGGTGGATCAATTATTCAATTTTGTGGAAACGACCGAAGGCGCCCAGATCTCGGCTGAGCTTGAAACGCAGACCATCACCACCATCGGCCAGACGTTCAAGTTCGACATTAATCCTTTTGTCAAGGAATGCCTCTTGAAAGGTCTTGATCAGATCGGATGGACGCTGCAGTTCGATCAGAAGATCAAGCAGTACGAAGATAAGGCCAAACAGACCAAGCCCTGGCTTTAACAACGCTCCAATTTCATCATTCCAGAAAAATATGACCGAGAAAAGCACCAGAAAATTTTCATCCATTGTTGTTGACGGAGCTGACCGCGCTCCATCACGGGCGATGCTGCGCACCGTTGGTTTTAAGGACGGCGATTTTAAGAAACCGCAGATCGGGATCGCATCCACGTGGTCCATGGTAACTCCCTGCAATATGCATATCGATGTTTTGGCTAAACACGCGGCCAAAGGCGCGGATGCGGCCGGCGGTAAAGCGGTCATTTTTAATACCATCACCATTTCTGACGGCATTTCCATGGGCAGTGAAGGGATGAAGTATTCACTCGTCTCGCGTGAAGTTATTGCCGACTCGGTCGAAACGGTCGTGGGCTGCCAGGGTTTTGATGGTTTCGTTGCGATCGGCGGATGCGACAAAAATATGCCGGGTTGTTTGATCGCGATGGCGCGTTTGAACCGTCCGTCAGTATTCGTTTACGGAGGAACCATCCTTCCGGGTTGTTACGGCAAAGATAAAAAGAAAGTGGATGTGGTCTCGGTGTTTGAGGCTGTCGGCGCTCACGCGAATCAGAAAATATCGGATAAGGAGTTAAAAGCGGTTGAATCCTGCGCTATTCCCGGACCGGGTTCCTGCGGCGGCATGTATACGGCCAACACCATGGCATCCGCCATCGAAGCTTTGGGGATGAGCTTGCCGGATTCATCGGCGCAGGCTGCGATCTCAAAGGACAAAGAGAGAGATTGCGTGAATGCCGGCAAAGCTGTTTTGAATTTGCTCAAGAAGAATATCCGGCCTTTGGACATCATGACACGCAAGGCTTTTGAGAACGCCATCACCGTGGTCATTGCATTGGGCGGGTCAACGAACGCGGTCTTGCATTTGATCGCTATGGCCCATGCGGCCCATGTGAAATTAAATTTGGATGATTTTACGACCAT
>CAZLRE010000361.1:0-1640 GCA_964561885.1 uncultured Planctomycetales bacterium
ATCGATTTTAATCCGGCCTTGATCAAGATGGAGATCAACAAGGAAAATGGCGGTATCAAAGTGCAGTTCGATCCGAAGATCCTTCAAGAGATCCGGACTCAGGGCGTAGATGGATTTATTCCGGTCATCCTGAACGTTCAACCGTTAAAAACGGCATTGCCGCTTTTGACGAAGGGTTCTGTACAAGAAACAGTTGTTCAATTGACAAAACTCTAATCGTAATTCTTTTAAGAAGCCCCCGGCTCAGTTCTTGGGCTGGGGGTTTCTTATTTAAAAGAACACTTGTTGTTTAGCTCAAAGCTGATAACGTATCATTTATCTGAATATTAAATCCTTTTAAGTAACGCTGAAGCAATTCTCTCCAGGATAAGATCATTATGCGTATTGCCATAACTGGTTCATCGGGTCTGATCGGATCATATTTGAAAGGATATTTTGCATCCAAAGGGCATGATGTCGTTGAGATCTCCCGTCGAGCAGCTAAAGATTCCAATCTGAATTCTGTTATATTCTGGGATCCGGCATCCGGGAAAATCAATGCCGGGCGGTTGGAAAATTGCGATGTTGTCATACATTTGGCAGGAGCTCCCATCAGCGCGCGCTGGTCACCTGCCTATAAAAAGACCCTCACTTCAAGCCGCTTGGATTCAACGCGTTTAATAAGCCGTACGATCGCCTCTCTTAAGCAAAAACCAAAACTTCTGATCTCAGCATCCGCCATCGGCTATTACGGCAACAAGCCGCCGCAGGAGATCGTCAGTGAGAAATCACCGCCGGCCTATGATTTTCTGGGAACGCTTTGCCAAGAATGGGAAAAAGAAACCCAACCGGCACAGGAAGCGGGTGTTCGCGTGGTCCATGTTCGCACCGGGATCGTGCTTGCCAAACAGGGCGGCGCATTAGGCAAGATGCTCCCAATTTTTCAATTAGGTATGGGGGGAGTGCTTGGGGACGGCCGCCAGATGATGAGCTGGATCGCGCTTGCGGAGATCCCGTATATCATGGAACATATTATCCGTTCGACCCAGTTAAGCGGCCCGGTCAATCTTGTTGCCCCCCAACCGGTCTCCAATGAGGAGTTTACAAGGGTACTGGGTTCGATCATCCATCGGCCGGTATTTTTACCTGTTCCGGCATTCGCCATCAAAATGCTGTTCGGTGAAATGGGAAGCACGCTGCTTTTGGGAGGGGTTGGGGTTGTTCCCAAAACGTTATTGGAATCCGGATATAAATTCCGCTACGATGATCTCAAACTGGCTTTGACCGCAGCGCTCAAGACATAAATTATTGCTCACTAATTTTTAAATCATGATAAAATACCGACGAAATTTAGGTCGATGAATCGATTTTTCCGTTGATGTAAAGGAACGCTTGTGTCTTACCTAGTCCTTGCCCGTAAATACCGTCCCCAGACATTTGAAGATGTGATCGGCCAAGAGCATATCACTGAGCTTTTTTCCAAGGCCATCGCCTCCAAACGCATCGCCCACGCGTTCTTGTTCTGCGGACCGCGTGGCATCGGCAAAACATCATGCGCCCGCATCCTTGCCAAATCGCTCAATTGCGAGAAAGGCCCGACCATCACGCCATGCGGGGTGTGTGCGGCCTGCAAAGAGATCGCCTCCGGCAACAGTTTTGAT
>CAZLRE010000362.1:0-1628 GCA_964561885.1 uncultured Planctomycetales bacterium
AGGGACCCATTGACGGATTGAATCCGGCATGACCTTCATGTAATCGGATGCGGCGATGAAAACGCCCTTTTCATTCTTCAAGCACTGTGTGATATAAGGAACTTTGGGGGCATTGTTCGGGTTTAATAAGTTTTCGCGTTCGACATGCAGGGCCTCGCGGCGCAGTTCGTTATAACTGGTGATGCTCCAGACGTCGGTGGCGATATTGTATTTCTCTTCGAGGATCTTTTGCGCCTCGATCACTTGATTCATGATGGCGCCGCTGCCGAAAAGGTGCGCTGTCGCGGCCGCTGCGTTCAACGAGGATTTCTGAAAACGGTAAAGGCCTTTGAGGATGCCTTCTTTAACGCCTTCGGGCATGGGCGGCATCGCGTAATTTTCGTTGCCGATGGAAAGGTAATAGAAGATGCTTTCCTGCTTCTCATACATGCGGTAAATGCCGTCCCGGATAATGACCGCGATCTCATAAGCAAAGGCCGGGTCATAGGTGATCACGTTCGGCACGCTGGACAAAAGAACATGGCTGTGGCCGTCCTGGTGCTGAAGACCCTCACCGTTCAATGTTGTGCGTCCGGATGTTGCGCCGACCAGGAAACCTTTGCAGCGCAGATCAGCCGCGGCCCAGATCAAGTCTCCCACGCGCTGCGGCCCGAACATGGAATAATAGGTGTAGAAGGGGATCGTGTTGATGTTATGCGTTGCATAAGCGGTCCCGGCGGCGATGAATGAGGAAATGGCGCCTGCCTCATTGATGCCTTCTTCGAGGATCTGGCCGTCCTTGGCTTCTTTGTAGTACATGAGGCTGTCGGCATCCACAGGTTCATAGAGCTGCCCGACGTGAGAATAGATCCCGCACTGGCGGAACAAACCGTCCATACCGAATGTGCGCGCTTCATCGGGAATGATGGGAACGATGAGCTTGCCGACCGCTTCGTCGCGTAATAATTTCGACAAAACACGGACATAAGCCATGGTCGTTGAGACGGCGCGGCCATCGGTGCCTTTATAAAATTCTTCGAATAATTCTTCCGGCGGTGTTGTTAGGGCATCGCTTTTGGTCCTTCGAGAAGGCAGATAGCCGTTTAACTTTTTGCGGCATTCATGCAGATATTTCATCTCTTCGGAATCTTCGGCGGGTTTGTAGAAGGGGGCCTTGATAACTTCCTCATCGGAAATCGGGATATTAAACCGTGTGCGGAATTCCTTGAGTTCCTGCTCGTTGAGCTTTTTCTGCTGATGGGTGATGTTCTTTCCTTCGCCGGCCTCGCCTAAACCATAACCTTTGATGGTTTTGGCCAAGATCACGGTAGGCGCACCCTTGTATTCGACCGCTGCTTTGTAAGCAGCATAAACTTTTTCCGGGTCATGGCCGCCGCGGCGTAATTCCTGGATCTGGTCATCGGTCAGATGCTTGACCATATCCATCAATTTCGGATCGACGCCAAAGAAATGATTGCGCACATAATCGCCGGTCGAGACGGTATATTTTTGATATTGTCCGTCCACGACTTCGCCCATACGGCGGGCCAGAAGGCCTTCGGTATCTTTCTCCAAAATGGGATCCCAATCAGCGCCCCATACGACCTTGATGACGTTCCAGCCGGCGCCGCGGAAAAGAGCTTCCAATT
>CAZLRE010000363.1:0-1617 GCA_964561885.1 uncultured Planctomycetales bacterium
CCCAGCATCGAGTACTGCTCGATCGCCTTGAGCCGCTTGCGTGCGTTCTCCTTGACCGCCCGCTCGCCCGGGAGCAGCAGGTAGCAATAGCCCCGGTGCTTGGAGCGCCCGACGCGTCCGCGGAGTTGATGCAGTTCGCTCAACCCGAAACGGTCGGCCCGGTTGACAATTAACGTGTTGGCGTTGGGAATATCGATCCCTGACTCAATGATCGTAGTGCAGATAAGCACATTGATCTCACCGGTCAGGAATTTTAACATAATCTCCTCCAAAAGTCTTGAAGGCATTTGCCCGTGCCCGACCGCCGTTTTCGCTTCCGGAACTAATCGTTTGATGATTTTAGCAATTTGTTCGATATCTTGCACGCGGTTATGCAGAAAAAATACTTGCCCTCCCCGCCGCAGTTCGCGTGAGATCGCGTCCTGGATCAGTTCTTCGTCAAACTCGACGATATGCGTCACAACAGGAATACGGTTTTGCGGTGGCGTGGAGATGACGGACATATCTTTAACGCCTGAGATCGCCATGTAAAGTGTGCGTGGGATCGGCGTTGCGCTCATCGAAAGCACATCAACCAGCAGTTTTAAATGTTTGAGCCGTTCTTTGGCGCGTACGCCGAAATGCTGTTCTTCGTCAACGACGATAAGCCCTAAGTCTTTAAAGGAAATATCTTTTGAGAGCAATCGGTGCGTGCCGATGACCACGTCAACCGTTCCTTCCTTGAGCTCCTTGATCGTTTTGATCTGCTCTTGTCTCGTTCGGAAGCGGCTGAGCATGGCAAGCCGTACCGGGAAGTCTTTCATCCGTCGGGTAAAATTATAAAAATGTTGTTCAGCCAGAATTGTCGTCGGGACGAGAACGGCGACCTGTTTATTGTCCATGACCGCCTTAAAGATGGCGCGCAAGGCAACCTCGGTCTTACCGAAACCCACGTCCCCGCACAACAGCCGATCCATTGGCTGATCGTTTTCCATATCCGCCTTAATTTCTTGCGTCGCTCGGATCTGGTCGGGTGTATCTGTGAAAGGGAACTTAGCTTCGAATTCTTTTTGCCACGGCGTGTCAGGCGAGTACTTGGTACCGATGACGGTTGCGCGCAGCGCCTGGATACGTAAAAGTTCGGCGGCAAAACGGCGCAGCCGTTCTTCGATACCAAGCCGTACTTTCTGCCATTCCTTACTGCCGAGTTTGTATAGCCGCGGCGGTTTTTTTTGAAAGCTGATGTACTTCTGGACCAAATTCATATCGTGCTGAGGAATAAAAAGTTTGTCTCCCCCGGCGTATTCAATGACCAGAAGGTCGCGTTTTTCTTTGTTGACCGTCAGATGCTCTAGGCCTAAGAATTTCCCGATCCCGTGATGGTTGTGGACGACGTAGTCGCCTTTCTGAATATCAACGAAAGCATTGAGCGGTGTGTCGGAAGTGAATGGTGATTTACTGGGGGACGCTTTATGAGGAAGGATGATGGCGATCTTGTGCTGCCAGATCGCTTTGCCTGACTTAATATTGAAACTGGCCATCGAACGGATCTGGTCGTTATCCAGAGCGATACGGATGGGCCCGTCGAAGTTCGTGGGGAAAATATCAATGATTTCGCCGCGCTGAGTAAAGTCACCC
>CAZLRE010000364.1:0-1605 GCA_964561885.1 uncultured Planctomycetales bacterium
AAGTCTTCATTGTAAGCCTGGATCATTGCGGCCCGACGGTGGCTCCGCTTTTGACGTCTATGGGCTGCCAGCTTAAAGTGATGCGCGTCAAACGCATTTACGGTCTTTCCGGATTGATCCAGGGCATCAGGTTCTTTAAGTTCTTAAAGAGCGAGCGGATCGATATCCTGCAGACCTATCATTTCGGGTCGGACATCTGGGGCGCCGTGATCGGAAGGTTAGCCGGGGTCAAGGTTATATTTTCTAATCGGCGCGATATGGGATTCTGGAGAGGGAAAGCACATATTCAAGCTTACAGGCTGATCAACCGCTTGGTCAGCATGGTCATGGTCAATGCCCGTTCGATCAAAGATATGGTCGTCAATGAAGAAGGTTTTCCGTCCGATAAAGTTGAGGTGATCTATAACGGGGTCGAGACCCAATCCGGACAGGGAACGGCTGATCATCCGTCGGAAGTAAGGCGCAGCATCGGGGTCGGTTTAAATGACCCTGTGCTGATGCAGGTGGCCAATCTCAAGCCGGTCAAACGTCATATCGATGTGATACGGGCCATGCCCGAGATCTTAAAGGAGTTTCCGGACACGAAGCTGGTTTTGATCGGGGAAGACATGCTTGACGGTCAACTCAAAAAAGACGCGATCGAGATTGGTGTCGAGAAAAGCGTCATCTTTTTGGGTAAGCGCAAGGACGTCGGGCGTCTGCTGGCGATCGCGGACATCGGGATCTTGTCCTCGAGAAGCGAGGGGATGTCCAACGCGATCCTGGAATATATGACGGCGGGCAAGCCTGTCGTAGCCACCAACGTGGGCGGCACGCCGGAAATGATCGAGGAAGGCATCAACGGTCTTCTTGTGCCCAAAGAAAACAGCGCCGCGATCAAAGAGGCGGTACTCAAACTTCTTCGTGATGAAAACTTGCGCCGGACATTGGGAGCGCGCGGCCGTGAAAAGGCCCTTGCCCAATTCTCGATGCCGGGAATGGTCAACAACTACCTCAGGTTGTATGACCAGCATTTGTAGAAATAACCGGATGGTTGTTCGTCTTTTTGAACACCGGCAGATTTTCCGGCATGATGATAATGACAAGGTGTTGATATTCAGATCATGAAAATTCTCAAGATCATCCTAGCGTGTGTAATTTGCATCCAGGCCATCGTACCTGCGGTTCATGCCGCAGCCCCGGTCTATTCATGGGAATTTGCCGGATGGTACGGCGGCGGCGCTTACCCGAATCTGGCGTTCGATCCTAACAATAAAAATCGCGTGTATCTGACCTCAGACGTCGCCGGCATCTGGCGCAGTGACGACGCGGGGGAGCACTGGTTTTTTGCCACCAAAGGTTTGGGAAGTTTAATGGTCGCGCAGGTGGCGGTGGCGCCTTCGGATCCGAACGTGCTTTACGCTGCCACCAAAGGCGGTATTTTTGTTTCCACCAACGCGGCCGCTTCCTGGCAGCCTGCGAACAATCCCGGCGGCGCCATGGTCTTTGAACGCCCGGCGAATTACCGTCCGGTCGCGGTTGATCCGGTCGATCCTGCGAAATTATGCGTTAGTACGGCTAAAGGATCGGTGTTTTGTTCCAGCGACAGAGGCGCCCGATGGACCA
>CAZLRE010000365.1:0-1603 GCA_964561885.1 uncultured Planctomycetales bacterium
CATAAAATCTTTTAATGATTTTATAATAGTAATCATTACGTTCGGGGTCGACCGTTTGAACACGCGCCGTATCATCAACATGTGTGACCGCGGGCACGGTGGATCGACGGGACTTAAGCCTTGCCAATCCAGTTACAGCATGGTCCCTTGGTTCGATCCGCTGTTTCTGCAGAATCTCGCCGACCAACAGCATATACGGGCTCTCAAAAGGCAAATCAATGTATTCCTCCAGGTTCTCCACTAAAATGCTCGGAGCGAATGGACGGAACGATTCGCGAAATTTCGTCCTTAAATTCATGGTTTCCTGCATTGTTCTTGAACGCGCATCACCGATAATGCTTCTGGCACCTAACGCCCGAGGACCAAATTCCATGCGTCCGTTGAACAATCCAATGACCTTTTCTTTTTCAATAAGCCTTGCGACTTTATCAAAGATCTTTTCGTCATCATATTTTTCAAAAGGAATATTCTTTTCTGCTAAAAACTTTTCGATATCGGGATCAGAATAGCCTGGGCCCAGCAAGGATCCTTTTTGAAGATCATGCTTTCCATCTACGATGCGCGGATTATCCAAATATTGATACCAAATAAAGAGCGCTGCACCCAATGCGCCCCCCGCATCGCCGGCAGCAGGCTGGATCCAAACGTTATCAAAGATCTTTTCCTTAACGATCTTGCCGTTACCGACACAATTGAGCGCCACACCTCCGGCGAGGCACAAATTCCTTTTGTTCGTGAGCTCACGCACATACCGGGCACTTTTAAGCATGATCTCTTCGGTCACTTCCTGGATCGACCGCGCTAGGTCCATGTCCAGCTGTGTGATCGCGGATTCGGGCTTGCGGGGCCCACGCCCAAAGAGACGATGAAAACGGGCGTTGGTCATTGTCAAACCAACACAAAAATCAAAATACTGCATGTTCAGCCGGAATGACCCATCCGCTTTAATGTCCACCAGTTCCCTGCGGATCACATCGGAATACTTTGGATCGCCATAGGGTGCCAAGCCCATCAACTTATACTCACCGGAATTGACCCGGAAACCGCAATAATACGTGAACGCGGAATATAAAAGCCCCAGGGAATGCGGAAAATGAAGCTCCTTTTGAAGGACGATCGAATTGCCTTCTCCAATACCTAAACTCGTTGTCGCCCACTCACCGACGCCGTCCATGGTCAAGATCGCCGCATCAAAGAACGGAGAAGGAAAGAACGCCGATGCGGCATGGGATTCATGATGTTCCAAGAAGAGTATATCTTTATTGTAGGACAGTTCTTCTTGCAGGATATCTCTGAGAAAGATCTTTTCCTTAAGCCAAACAGGCATAGCCTTCAAAAACGACATCAAACCTTGAGGCGCATGATCAAGGTAAGTCAAAAGCAAACGCTCGAGCTTTAAAAAAGGCTTATCATAAAATACAACATGCGTTACATCTTGGATCGAGATCCCGACTTCTTTAAGACAATAGTTAACAGAATGCCTTGGGAAAGAGGCATCATGTTTCTTGCGTGTGAAACGCTCTTCTTGGGCAGCGGCCATAATCTGGCCATCTTTCACTAATGCCGCTGCGCTGTCATGATAATAAGCTGAAATACCTAATAT
>CAZLRE010000366.1:0-843 GCA_964561885.1 uncultured Planctomycetales bacterium
GCCGGGCCCGTTGGGAGAAGTGGTCCAATTCACGATCAGTGCTAAATTGCAGAACGTTCAGCCAACGAAAGACAGTCCTTGATATGGCGTCCGTCAATATAAAACAAAGAGAAAAATTACTTTTGGTCTTAACCATCGTGGTTGTTTTGGGGTGGGCCTGGAAGTTCTTTGTTTTGAACCCGATCTTGGATTATGGCGACAAGCTCGATGCCGAACTTGTGGTCAAAAACCTCAAGCTTCGTGAGGCCAAAAAGATCATCAATAGTTCTCCGCAGAAAGCTGCGACGCAAGAATCGTTCAAGCGTTTTATTTCCGGCGGTTCCAATCAGGAAGATATGACAAGAATGATCAAGGATATCGAGGTCGCCGCTGCCCAGGCCGGCTTGAAAGTCTTGGAAACGAAAGCTCAGCCGCAGGTCAAGAATGTCGGTTGGTTTGAATTAAGGGTCAGCATTTCTTTTGAGGGGCGCTGGAGTGATGTGGTTCGTTTCTTTTATCAATTGGAAAATGTTGATAAACCGCTTCTCGTCAATGAAATGTCATTAGAAGCCAATATGCCGCAACAAACATCGGTTCGCGGGCGTTTCGAGATTGGCCGGCTCCTAACGATAGCGTCGCCGGACCTTTAAAAGTTAAAAGGCTTATTTGGCGGAGTTTTGCATTCTCCCGGCGGTGACGCGGATGATTTCCTGCATGGTGGGGTTCTGCATCAATTTCTGCACTTCGGGGTTATTCTGGATTTTCTGAGGATCCATTGATAAAGCATCTTGCATAAGAGAAGGATTTTTCATTAATTCCGCGATCTCTGGGTCTTTCACGAGTTCTTGGATCAACGACATGATC
>CAZLRE010000366.1:853-1594 GCA_964561885.1 uncultured Planctomycetales bacterium
GCTTACTGCTTCGGCACTGTTAATACTGAGGATTTGGTCGGCCGAGACTTTGACCTGCCCCATCGTGGAGCTTGCGATCGTATAAGACCCGTTGGCAACATTTACCAATTGGCCTTTGATCGTCGTTCCGTCTTTTAGTTTGATGATTTGTAAAGACTGTTGAGCGCAAACAGGGGCGGCAATAGCGAAAGCCAGAAGAAGCGTAGTAAGGGAAAGTTTGTTCATGTGATTGAAATATAACACTCCGCGAGGGTGGTGTCAAATCACTAATTTCTATAAATTCGATAAAGTGAGTCTGGTAGGACTTCCAGCTGCATTTCTCCTCCATGCCAATTCTCGATCCTTTGTGTGCCGCGAGGTTCAAGCCGGTAATTGTTGCGGATATAGTTGAGGAATCCCTGGGCCGGGTCGGATGTATATAAGGCAGACTCTGTGATATAGAGCGGGATATTGTTGTCTAAAGCGGCCGACAAACCGTCCTTGAATTGAACGAATTCTGCTGGTTTTCCCTCAAAAGAGTTGAGATCTCTCTCCAAGGTCTTGCGCTTCCCATAATACATCACAAAAAGTTCCTCATCCCCGACGATGATCTTTGCGTTGGGCTCGGTATGCTTTCCGATGAAGGTCGCCCAGTCAGGAAGCAAAGCATGGGTATGGCGGAACTGCAGGATCGGGAGAATGTTGGTGGCTAGCGGAAGGGCCAGCATCAAGATAAAGATAGCGCCGACCACGATCTTTTGA
>CAZLRE010000367.1:0-1564 GCA_964561885.1 uncultured Planctomycetales bacterium
TTGGGCCGCTGGTCGGTATTGACAATGTCCTCCAGAACAAGGGGGTGCACGCCGAAAAGCTGGTCCAACTGCGAAATAAAAGCCACATCCGTAAGCCCATCGACATTAACCCAGGTGATGGATTTTTGTTCCTTGAAGGGTACGCATTCCTCAAGGTTCGTGATGGTCTTCTCGGCATAACGGTCGGCATCAAAATCAAACAACGTGATGCGCGAAGGCGTTTTGGTTTTCTGCCCCACATAAACGAGCGAACCCGGCGGTAAACCGGCTTTGGATCTTCCTCTGCGGATGAGTTTGGCCATATTATTTACCCGGCGTTATAGTGGTTAATATTTCCAGTATTCCTTTTCTCACCATCATGACACCGATCGAGGCAAGCAAAAGCGCCATCACTTTGGATAGCGCCTTGGCCCCGGACTTCCCCAATATCTTCATCAGGCTGTCGGTGGACATAAAAACGATCCCGACAATGATCAGATTGACCAGAACGGCCGCGAGCGTCACCGCAATGCCGTGGACCGCGATCAGCATCAAAGACAGCGTTAATACCGCAGGCCCAACCACCAAAGGCGTACCGATGGGCACTGCCCCCAGGTCTTTCTTTGAGATCTGATTTTCCTTCTCAAGGTTCATCAGGTCGATCATGGACAGGCAGAATAAAATAACACCGCCGGCGATCATAAAGTCCGCGATCGTGATGCCCAGAAGGGCGAATATCCATTTACCCAGAAAGATGAATCCAACCGCAAGGCACAGCGCAGTCACCAGCGACTGGACCATGATCTTCTTTTTTTCTTCGGCGTTCAGGCCCGAGGTCAAGGAAGCAAAAATAGGCAGCAATCCGATGGGATCAACAGCGAAAAACAGCGGAACGAAAGCGAGCACGAACTCATGCAACATATCTACCAGCCTTTAGGATTATACGACACATCAATGCGCTCCTTTGTATTTGGCCCGGATCCAGTTCAGGGCCGGACGTTCAACAAAGAACGTCAAACAAACCGCTAAAACAAAAACCACCGCAGACGGGATCGCAAGCCTCAAGACAGATCCCGCGCCCATCGCATGAAGCTTATTGATCATGATATAGCCGATATTTTGGTGCACCAAATAAAGACTGTAGGAGATCGTTCCCAGAAAAACCAGAGGTTTCTGGGCGATCCAGCCCAAGCGGTCAACCGTAAAGAGATAGAACAGAAAAAAGAACACAGAAATGATGACCATCTGGACAGGCTCATCATGAACAATAAAATCCATGGCCAGACATAATGCAAGCGCCGCGTAACGCAGCCGGCTGCCCCCTTTTGTTTTAAGACTATAAAACAGTATCCCGGCGAAAAAGAGATGACCGTAATCAAAGAGCCGTGTCACTTCAATAAACCATGGGATATTCAGACCGAACAAAGGCAAAACATAATGAGCGAATGCCATAAGGGCCAGCCAGAGCAGTCCCCAGCGTTCGATGTTGGGCAATTGACGGGTCACATAAGCGATGAACATCAAAACATAGAAGGTCAACTCCACCGTGAGCGTCCAGTATACACCGTCGACCGGAGGCGCCATC
>CAZLRE010000368.1:0-1557 GCA_964561885.1 uncultured Planctomycetales bacterium
GGTTATCGTTATGTCAGGGATCCTTCCGGTGATGTGCTTGATATTCCCGATGGGATTATTGATTCCACGGACGATGCGCTGTACAGGGCTCCTTTTGACAATGACCTCTTCATTATTCGGGGCTATTATCTGACTCAATTGCATGCCTTTTACCTTCCGGTCGGTTTAATGACCAATAGTGATATCACGGATGAAATATCGCTTGGACTTAATCTTGAAATGGATTATGTGTTCCTTGGACTTATACACAATTCATTCGAGGATCTGGGCGATTTTTATGATGAGGACGCCGGAACAAGAACCAAAAGCATTCAAGATCTCAATAATGATCTAAAAGGCGGGATCGGATTAAAGGGCTCGGTGCGTCTTACCAAGAAACAAAGGCTATTTGATGTCTATATTGAACCCTATGTTCATTATTGGTGGATCAGACGCAATGAAGAGCAGTATAGGACTCTGGGAAGCGACGACAGCGAGGGAATACTTTATCAGGATTCAGCACCATATACCAAGCCGTATAAGCATATTGAACCCGAGAGTTCGACTACGGAATACGGGATCCAGATCGGGCTTGCGTATTGATGGTTTAAGTAAGTAAGGATCGAGCGCGATCAAAAACCCCTGCACATTTTATGATGCAGGGGTTTTTGACTTTATTTGACGCAATCGGCCAATATTGTGTAGAATTGATGCGCTTAACCGAGAGAAATTTTTATGAGCGATATCCAGAAAATCACGCAAAAGATCAGAAAGTTCCGCGATGAGCGCGACTGGAAGCAGTTCCATAATCATAAGGATGTGGCGCTTTCGTTGGTTTTGGAGGCCTCCGAAGTGCTCGAGCATTTTCAGTGGAAGTCTCCGGCGGAGGTGGAACGCCACGGCCGGGAGGCCAAAGATGAACTTTCCGATGAACTGGCGGATGTGGCCATTTATCTTTTTGAACTTGCCGACAATCTGGGGATCGACTTACCCAAGGCCATTGAGCGCAAAATGAAGAAGAACGCTTTGAAATATCCCATCGAGAAATCCAAAGGCCGGCACACCAAATACAACAAACTTTGAACATGTCTGACGTTCCCAAGCCCACCATCGTTCCCGACCCGAAGTTGACCCAAGAACAGATCAATGCCTGCATTGCTGTCCTTGAACAGCTCGCCTCCAGCACGTCGGAACTGGCCTATTTGACCCTTGAACAGAGGGTTGCCCTGATGATGGCCTCCGGCAGGATCTCCCGTCCGGATAAGGATGTCATCCGCAGCCGCAAGAAAGACCGGCAGCGTCTCAAGCGGCAGAATATTGTCAAACATGAACGCAATGTCCGGGCCTCAACGGGTATCCGCAGCGCGCGGCAGGTCTCGGTTTTTACCGCGCCCAAGAAGATTTCCCACGATCAAGCGGACACGGGCAAGGCTCTTGAGCTTGTGCGGCCGCGCAATTGCTACATCTGCAAGACCGAATACACCAAGGTCCATTTCTTTTACGATGCATTATGCCCGCCGTGCGCGGAATTAAATTATGAGAAGCGTTTCCAGACCGCGCGTTTGAACGGACAGGTGG
>CAZLRE010000369.1:0-1536 GCA_964561885.1 uncultured Planctomycetales bacterium
TTCTGACCTATATAAAGCATCGCCAACTCCGCTAACTTACCACTCAAATATTGTCCAACGCCATCCGCCTGATCTAATGCCTCTGAGAAATTATTTAGCGTTTGTGGTTGCCGATCAGCCTCAAGCTGTTTAACAAAAGCGATAAATGCTTGCTCAACACCGCTTTTTCTGACCTCATTTTCAATTAAAGCGGCAAATTGCTCGATCTGATAATTGATATTCATGACCCCGCCGGGAGATCTTAGTAAATCAACCTGCCCTCCCCCGCTAAAGATCGAAGAAGAAGCTACAAATGGCGAACGATCTGAACCGCTAAAATTGGTAAATAAAATTTCTTTTATCCCCTTCAAAGCATCTTCTGCCTGGAATTGAAATTCCGGTCTCGGCTCGTATCCCTGAGCCAATTCGATCTCAACGTTAACGGATGTTTGTGGGATTTGCAGAAACATGATTTTCAGAAAGTTCTCAATTTTGACTTTACGAAAATCAGTCCGGGCCCTATAACTGAGAAAAAATTCAAATTGAGGATATTCTTCTTTCAATCTTACAAATGCGACTGCGGTACGGCCATGGAATCCTTTCCTATCAACAATCCTTACGCTTTCTGCTCTTGCCAAAACCACCACCCCAGACGAGGAAGACAAAGTTCTCTCATCATGGGCCGCGATAATGACCTCTGCGCTATCATCGGCAGTATCACCCGGCTGTATCCAAGTCCAAACTGGTTGGCCTGGTTGATCAGAATAAAAGGCGTGATAAGTGTACTCTCTTTCGGTGAGAGGATCAAAGCCGGCATAACGACTTTGCACGCGGCCATTTAATCTTGCTTCAAAAAGCTTAACTGCCTCGGAAAGACGACCGCGGTAATCCCCGGTAAGAATATAGGTTTTGATCCTCTGCCCAGCATCTTCCCAACCCCAAAAGATCGTGAGGTCACGGCCGCGGTACTCGCCATAATTAACACTATAAGTTTTATCGCCGATCTCCTGACTCAAGGATTCGATCGTTTTTATTTCTGAGAATGGGATCCGGGTCGGGACAACAAACCCTTGCTGGTCCAGGACGCCGCTGGAAGAAGATCCTCCTGCCGTGCCGGATGAAGAATACAAAACCTCCTCATTGACGATCTTCACAAATTCAGAAGACAACGTTATCTGCCCCTGGACATCACGAACACCCATTGCGCTGAATATATGAACGCTTTGAGGGTATCGTTGCAGATGCTTAACTAAAAGTTTATTTAAGACCGGTTGCAAAATAACAAAAGCCGAACTACCGTCCGCCGCTATTGTCTCTTTGATCCAGCCCGACTCCCCTCTCCACCAAGCGTCTAAAGCAATATACTCAGTCCCCTCCATAACAGCGGACAAAATTTCCGCCCCTGCGTTGACTTCTAACTTTGTCAGGATACGGTTAACAACGACACCTAATTCATTCCCAATAAAATCACCATCAGCAACACCGCTCGACGCGACAGAAACATCGCCGCCACCTAAAGTGCCTTGCAATTTCTTCAGGTCCTTTAAAAGCTCGTCG
>CAZLRE010000370.1:0-1505 GCA_964561885.1 uncultured Planctomycetales bacterium
GATCTCCGATAAACAGGGCAACACGATCGTATGGTCATCGCCGGGTTTGGTGGGTTTCAGCGGTTCAAAGAAATCAACCCCGTTCGCAGCCCAGGTTGCGGCCTCCGATGCTGCCAAGAGAGCCAAGGAAGTCGGGCTTTTGTCCGTGGATGTTTTGGTGAAAGGTCCCGGTTCGGGACGTGAATCCGCGATCCGCGCGTTACAGGCGGCTGGTTTACAAGTGACCTCAATTCGTGACTGCACTCCGATTCCTCATAACGGTTGCCGTCCGCGCAAGAAGCGAAGAGTTTAATTTAGAAAGGATAATGATTGTATGGCGAGATACACTGGCCCTCGATGCCGTTTATCAAGACGCGAAGGCGTTAACCTGGATCTGAAAAAGAAGTGGGATTTGGAACGCCGTGAAGCTCCTCCGGGACAGCACGGTGCAAGACGCACGAAGCTTTCCAACTACGGGCTTCAGCTTCGTGAAAAACAAAAAGCCAAACGTTTTTATGGCATTCTTGAGAAACAATTCCGCAGCTATTACCTGAAGGCATCCCGCCGTAAAGGTATCACCGGCGTGCTTTTGCTTCAATATCTGGAAAGCCGTCTGGATAATGTGATTTATCAGTTGGGATTTGCCGTGACCAGAGCCCAGGCCAGACAGATCGTCGGTCATGGTTTGATCACGGTCAATGAACGACGGGTCAATATTCCCTCTTTCCAGGTGAAGGCCGGCGATGTTATCGCCGTCGAACAGAAGGAAAAATCCCGTAAATACATCAAGAACAACATTGAAATGAACGAAGGTTGGGCCACGCCGCTTTGGCTGGTTGCTGATCCTGATAATTTGGTCGGCAAGGTTGTTCGTTCCCCGGAACGTGAAGATATTAAAGCGCCTGTTAATGAACAGTTGATCGTAGAGCTTTATTCAAGATAGTCAAAGAAGTATCCAATACCAGGAGGGTCGTATGGGTGTAAAGTGGCGAGATTTCCAAATGCCGAAACGGTTGGATTGCGAAGAGAGCAGTTATACGCAGACTTACGGCAAGTTTGTGGCCGAACCGTTTGAGCGTGGTTATGGTGTGACGCTCGGCAATTCTTTGAGAAGGATTTTGCTTTCGTCCATCGAGGGAAGCGCGGTCACCTCCATTAAGATCAACGGGGTCCAGCATGAGTTCTCGACGATCCCCGGCGTTCTTGAGGCTGTCACCGAGATCGTCCTGAACGTCAAGGGTCTTATCGTCCGTTCCCATTCCAAGACACCGAAGACCATTTATATCAAAACCGACAGAAAAGGCGAGATCAGGGCCAAGGACATCATTTCTGATGAAATGGTTGAGGTCTTAAATGGCGATCATCATATCGTCACGCTCACCCAGGACGTTCCTTTCGATATGGAACTTGAAGTCTCCCGCGGACGCGGTTATGTCCCGGCGGATCAGAACAAAAAAGAAGGCGCTCCGGTGGGAACGATCGCGGTTGATTCTATTTTCACACCGATCACCAACGTGAGTTTTCAT
>CAZLRE010000371.1:0-1502 GCA_964561885.1 uncultured Planctomycetales bacterium
GGGTGATGATCGGCGGCGCCCGACATCCGCAGTGTGCCAAGATGGGGCAGGATGAGTTGACCCAAATGGCGCTGGATGAGTTAAATGAACGTTACGGCTTAACCCAGCCGCCTTTGGCTAAGTTTTTCATCAATTATGCCAAAGCGATCCCTCAATATGAAACGCAGTACCCGATGCTTAAAAAACGCATTATGCAGCATCTGTCTTCAGTAAAGGGATTGTTCCTGCTTTCGAATTATCTGGACGGCGTTTCCAGCAATGATTGTGTGAAAAACGCGCAATTGATGGCGGGCCGGTCGGATGTTTAAAGGATTTGGAATGGATAATAAAATGAATTCAAATATTCGTCATTGCGAGGAACGAGCCTGCATAAGATTGTGGCAAGTGACGAAGCAACCTTACTCAGATATAAGATTGCTTCGTCGCCTGGCGGCTCCTCGATCCAGCTTCCCTGAATCAGCTTCAAGGAAAGCTGGAATCGACCTTCTTGGTCGCAATGACGTTTATGTTGGACTAAGTTCCCTTGTTTTATTGATATTGTTTTGTGCCTCCGGATGCGACTCGAAAATAAGTGAGCGCGTTTATGAGCAGGTTATGATCGAGGCGCCGCAGCAGGATATGTCCATGATGGCGGACCCGCATGCCGGATTGGGTTTGAACATCGATATGGGCGCTCAAGGTCAGGCCCATCAGCATGGCCTGCAATGGGATGTTCCTAAAGATTGGAGCGAACTTCCGGCAAGCGGCATGAGGGTCGCTTCATTTAAGAACGCGCAGGATCCCGATGCCATCGATGTTTCGATCGTTTCGCTTTCGGGCGAGGCCGGGGGACTTGAACCGAACCTTATCCGCTGGGCGAACCAGATCGGCATCGACCTGCAGGAAAAACCTGATAAGCTTCAGGATTTTATTCAAAAGGCCGGGACTCTAAAGACGCGCGATGGATCGCAGGCCATGGTTTTTGATTTTAGTCAGCTTGAGGATCTGCCGCCGTCTTCCAAAAGTACGGTGGCATCCATGCTCCGCGTGGGCGATGCGACCGTATTCGTGAAAATGACAGGAACGGTCAAGTCCATCGCCGAGAATCTTGAATCATTTGAGTTCTTAACACAATCCTTGAGAGAAGAATGAACATCATTAAACGTTTGGCGCAAAACCGCCTGATCAAACTATTCGCGAACGTAAAGATAACGGTCGTGTGCTTGTTCCTTTTGTTTGTCCTGACGTTCTGGGGGACGGTCGCCCAGGTCAATCACGGACTTTACGCGGCACAGGAACGGTTCTTTGCCTCGCTTTTCTTTTTGGTGTTTAACGTCATTCCATTTCCGGGCGCGCAGCTGGTTTTATGGGTGCTCGGCATTAATCTGTTCTGTGTGACCATCACACGGTTCGTACATTATTTCAAATGGAAATATGCCGGGATCCTGGTCATCCACTTCGGTCTTATTTTGTATCTGGTTTCTGCCTTTGTTATCTTTCATGTGGCTGTTGAATCTAATGTT